>JBHHVG010000214.1:0-5824 GCA_046754165.1 Myxococcota bacterium | reverse complement strand
GTTCGAGGCGACCGCCGGTATCGCCCCCAACCACCTCGTCGCCGTTCCGGACCCCTGCGTCTCGGTGGTCCGCGAGTGTCGACCGCTCCCCGCGGAGTTCATCTGCCGCGGCTACCTCACCGGCTCGACCTCCACCTCGATCTGGACTTCCTACGAGCGCGGCGAGCGCGGCTACTGCGGACACCAGCTCCCGGACGGACTCGCCAAGCACGAGCGGCTGCCCGAGCCCCTGCTGACGCCCACCACCAAGGCACCCCGGGGCGAGCACGACGCGCTGACGTCCCGCGCCGAGCTGCTCGAGCGCGGCCTGATTTCCGAGGCGCGCTACGACGAGCTCGCCGGCGTCGTGGGCAAGCTCTTCGCCGAAGGGCAGCGCTGGGCCGAGAGCCGCGGTCTCATCCTGGTGGACACCAAGTACGAGATCGGTCTCGACGAAGACGACCGGCTGGTGCTGATCGACGAGATCCACACGCCGGACTCCTCCCGGTACTGGCGTCGGGAAGACTACGACCGCGCGATGTCCGACGGGAGGGATCCCGAGGCCCTCGACAAGGAATACGTCCGGCGCTGGCTGCGCGAGCAGGGCTACAGCGGTGAGGGCCGGATTCCGGACATCCCGGTCGAGGTCCGCTGCGAGGCCGCCCGCCGCTACATCGAAGCCTTCGAACAGATCACCGGCAAGACCTTCGTGCCCGACCTCGAGGAGCCGGAGCCGCGCATCCGCCGGAATCTCGACCTCTGAGCCGGCGAGTTGCCGTCGCAGCCGCCGCTCTCGCCCTGGCGGCGACGGCCGCGGTGGCGTGCAGCGGCCGCGACCCCGCCGCTGGCTGGCGCGCGCTGCTGGCCCTGCGCGGCCCGGACCTGGGCGCACCCGTCGAAATCGCGCGTGCGCCCTTCGGCGACGCGGTCCTGGTCGGCCACCTCGCGAACCCGAAGCTCGAAGAAACCAGCGGCCTCGCCGCCTCGCGGCGGCGCAACGACCTGCTGTGGGCGATCAACGACGGCGCGCGCATCCCACGGCTCATCGCTGTCGGCGTCGACGGAAAGGACCTCGGCATGGTCCGGATCGAGGGCGCGGAAGCCGTCGACTGGGAGGCCTTGGCCTCCTTCGAGTGGCAGGGACGGCCGCACCTGGTGGTGGCGGACACCGGCGACAACTTCAGCTGGCGCCGGAGCGTGGAGCTGATCGTCGTCGAAGAGCCGGAGCTCGCCGGGGATCACTTCCCCCCGGACTCCCGCATCGACGTGGCGTGGCGGGTGCCGTTTCGCTTCGAGGACGGCCCCCGCGACTGCGAAGCCGTCGCCGTCGCCATCGACGCGGACGGACCGCGGGCGCTGCTGCTCAGCAAGCGCACGCAGCCCCCGGTGCTCTACGAGCTTCCGCTGCTTCCCAAAGAGCACTCCGCCACCAGCGAGAACGGCCCGGTCCCGCTACGGATGGCGACGCGGCTCGGAGAGGTGCCGGGCATCCCGCCCCCGACGCGGGCGGATGTCGACGCGCTCGACTGGCTGGGCCGTTACGCCGCCATGCCCACCGGGCTCGACCTGTCCGCAGATGGAGGCCTCGCCGCCATCCTGACCTACCGGGATGCGTACGCCTTCGCGCGCGCGCCAGGCGAGAGCTGGGCGGCCGCGCTGGCGCGGACGCCGCAGCGGATCGCCCTGCCGCCGATGGCCCAGGCCGAGGCCATCGCCTTCACGCGCACGGGCCGCACCCTGTTCGCGACCAGCGAAAAGCGACCCTCGCCGCTCTACCGCCTGGAGTGGCGCTCTACGTCCGTTCGATCCGGACGATCTCGTAGTCTTCGATGACCGGGTTCGCCAGCAGCTTCGCGCACAGCTCGCCGAGCTGGGCGCGCGCCTGCGCCTCGTCCGCGGAGTCGAGCGCCACTTCGAAGAGCTTGCCCTGGCGGACCGACTGGACTGCGTCGTAACCCAGCGACGCGCTGGCCCGCTGGATCGCTTTTCCCTGGGGATCGAGGACGTCGGGTTTGAGTGTCACGTGTACCAGTGCTTTCACGGTCTCTCCTCAGTCAGCCAGCGAACGCGCGAAGACGGCATCGACGTGGCGCAAGGCCTCCTCGACGCTGAAGGCACGATCGATCTCTTCCTTGCTGAGCACCTCGGTGATCTGCGGGTCGGCGACGACGCGCTGGCGGAACTCGCCGCCGTGCTTCCAGGTGTCCATGGCGTGGCGCTGCACCAGGGCGTAGGCGTCTTCGCGGCTCACACCCTTGCGGGCCAGCAGGAGCAGCAGCGCGCCGCTGAATACCAGTCCGCGGGTCAGCTCCAGGTTCTCACGCATGCGCTCCGCGTCGACGACCAGCGTCTCCACCAGCCCGGCGAAGCGCTGGAGCATGAAGTCGAGGGTGGCCATGCCGTCGGGGAAGATCATGCGCTCCGCCGACGAATTGCTGATGTCGCGCTCGTGCCAGAGCGCGTCGTTCTCGAGCGCCGCCACTGCATAGCCACGCATCACGCGGGCGAGCCCCGAGACATTCTCGAAGCGCCAGGGATTGCGTTTGTGGGGCATGGCGGAGGATCCCTTCTGCCCCTCGCCGAACTCCTCCTCCACCTCACGAACCTCGGTGCGCGCCAGATGCCGGAACTCGATGGCAAACTTGTCGATGCTCGAAGCGATGAGCGCCAACACCGACATCAGGTGCGCGTGGCGATCGCGCTGGACGACCTGCGTGGCAGCCAGCTCGCAACCGAGGTCGAGCCGTCCGCACACAGCGGCTTCGACCTCCGGATCGAGATGGGCGAATGTACCGACGGCGCCCGAGATCTTTCCCACCGATGCATCCGCCAGGGCCGGCCCGAGCCGGCGGCGATTGCGGACCATCTCGTTGCGGAAGACGAGGAGCTTCAGCCCGAAGGTCGTGGGCTCCGCGTGAACGCCATGGGTGCGCCCGACGCACACGGTGTGCTGGAACTCGAGGGCCCGCGCCTCGAGCGCCGCGATCAGCCGATCGACCCCGGTGAGAACCAGCGCACCGGCATCGCGGATCTGGAGAGCCAGCGCGGTGTCGAGGACGTCACTCGACGTCATGCCGAAGTGGATGTACCGAGAGGCGGCGCCGACGTGCTCCGCGACGTTGGTGAGGAATGCGATGACGTCGTGGCGGACCTCCGCCTCGATCTCGGCCACGCGGGCCGGATCGACCGCCGCCTTCTCGCGAATCTCGCGCATCGCCTCGGCCGGGATCACGCCGCGTTCCGCGTGGACTTCGCAGACCGCCAGCTCGACATCGAGCCAGCGGCGGTACTTGCCCGCCTCAGACCAGATCTCGCCCATTTCGGGCCGGGTGTAGCGGTCGATCATGGCTCAGCCCAGCTGGAGGAACACATGGAAGAGCATCGCATGGTACATGACTGGGATCCCGAGCAGGGGCGAGTCGATGCGGTCGAGCACGCCGCCAGTGCCCGGCAGAAGCGCGCCGGTGTCCTTCACCGAGGCGTCCCGCTTGAGCAGCGACTCGATCAGGTCCCCCACGATTCCCGCCACAGCGATCATCACGCCGAAGACCAGCGCTGTCGACATCGAGAAGGCCTGGGAGACTTCGGGCCAGAGGAGATCGCAGAGTGACTTCGAGAAGGCGCCGCCGGCCACGCCGGCCGCCACACCGGCCACGGCCCCTTCGACGCTCTTGCCCGGACTGATCTTCCGCGCGAGCTTGCGGCGTCCCCAGGCGCGTCCACCAAAGTAGGCGCCGGCGTCGCACCAGACCACGACGAAGAGCGTGAAGAACATGTAGAAGATGCCGGACTCGGGAACGATGCCCATCGCCTGGACGCGCTCGACCCCGTGGTGCGCAACCATCGCGTCGTAGAAATTGCGGAGCACGACCGCGTAGCTCAACAGCCAGCCGACGTAGAAGACGCCGAAGAAGGTGCCCGAGATGCTCGCCAGCGCCTCGGTGATCGCAGCTTTCCCGAGCTGGGCGACCATCACGGCCAACAGCGTCGCGGTCATCAGCACGGTCATGTGGTACTCGGTGCCGAGATACGCCACCACCGGCAGCGCGGCCCCGGCCGCGAGCCCGAAGGAGTGCAGTGGGCGCGCGCCCTTGTCCTCGATCAGCCGGTAGAATTCCCGCTGACCCAGCAGAATGATCACCACCACGGTGCCGAGATAGATCAGGCCGCCACGGAGGATGACCCAGGAGACCAACGGAACCAGAATCCCCGCCGTGACCAACCGGCCGGGCATGTCTCTGGGCGGCTTCTTCTCCGCCTTCGGCTCCTCCGGCGTCGGGGGAAGCGGATGGATGGGCTCGTCCGACGACACCGGGATCGTCTGTCCGAGCTCGCCCCCGTTCGGGCCGCTCACGGGTCCTCCGCCGACCCGGGCGGTCTTGCGCCCCGCCCGGAATGACCGAAGCCGCCGGCACCGCGCCCGCTGGCGTCGAGGCTCGGAACCTCGTTCCACTCGGCGGTGAACACCGGCGCGATGACGAGCTGCGCGATGCGGTCGCCGCGGCGGACGGTGAAGGCCTTCTCGCCCGTGTTCTGCAGGATCACCTTCAGCTCACCGCGGTAATCCGCGTCGATCGTGCCCGGCGCATTCGGCAGCACGATGCCGTGCTCGAGGGCGAGGCCGCTGCGAGGCCGCACCTGCGCCTCGTAGCCCGAGGGCACCGCGATGGAGAAGCCGGTCGGGATCAGAACACGGTCTCCCGGGTTGACGACGACGTCCTTGTCGACGGCAGCGCAGAGATCGTACCCCGAGGACCCGGCAGTCGCCCGGGAGGGCAGCGGCAGATCCCCGGCGCCGGGGCGGCGGGCGATCGCGATGGGCAGCGGCGGGCGGTCCCGGGCGTCGCCCGGGGCCGCGCTCGCATCCCTGCGATCACCGCCCATTCGCGTTCACTCAGCGGCGGCTTCGGCGCTCGCCAGCGCCTCCTTGCGCGACAGGCGGATCCGGCCCGCGGGATCGATCTCGATGCACTTGGCGAGCACCTCGTCGCCCTCGGCGACCACGTCCTCGACCCGGTCTACGCGGCCCTCTGCGAGGTGGCTGATGTGGATCAGGCCGTCGGTCCCCGGGAAGATCTCCACGAAGGCGCCGAAGTCCGTGATGCGCTTCACCTTGCCGATGTAGACCCGGTCGAGCTCGGCCTCCTGGGTGAGCTCCTCCACCATCGACTGCGCGCGCTCGAGGGCGTCCGCATCCGGCGAGAAGATCGTCACCACACCCGAGTCGTCGATGTCGATCTTGGTCTGGGTCGTCTCCTGGATGGCGCGGATCACCTTTCCGCCTGGCCCGATCACGTCGCGGATGCGGTCTGGCTTGATGGCGATCGTCCGGACCCGCGGCGCGTAGCGCGACAGCTCGCTCCGCGGCTCGAAGCCGATGAAGTCGTCGGCGGTCTCCCGCTCCATGCAGTCGAGGATGTGCAGGCGTCCGGCCCGGGCCTGGGCCAGGGCTTCCTCCATCACCTTCCAGTCGACGCTCTTGATCTTGATGTCCATCTGGAGCGCGGTGATGCCGTCGCGGGTGCCGGCCACCTTGAAGTCCATGTCCCCGAGGTGGTCCTCGTCGCCGAGTATATCAGAGAGGACTACGGACTCGTCGCCTTCTTTAATAAGGCCCATGGCTATACCCGCGATATGGCCCGATGTTGGAACGCCTGCGTCCATGAGCGAGAGGGAGGCGCCACAAATCGTCGCCATGGACGACGAGCCGTTGGACTCGAGGGTCTCGGACACGATGCGGATCGTGTACGGGAAGTCCTCACTGTCCGGCAGCACCGCTTGGATGGCCCGCTCGGCGAGGGTGCCGTGGCCCACCTCGCGGCGGCCGGGGCCACGCAGCATGCGC
>JBHHVG010000213.1:0-5824 GCA_046754165.1 Myxococcota bacterium | reverse complement strand
CCTGGCGGAATCTGTACTCGGTGTCGGCGGAGCGGGTGACCCGCTTCGCACCGACGAAGACGGCCACGGCGTCCGGCCCCATCGCCTCACACACCCGCTCACGGCGTTCGTTGAACACGGCGCGATCTTAGCAGGGTGTGCGTGGATCCCGGCGCGCGCCGGCGCGTCAGCAGCAGGTGCTCAACGCCGGCCCCAGAGGGGTGGGGCGAGGTCGCTGCACACCACCTGCACCGCACCACAGTAGCTCGCGCAGAGGCGGCTCTTCCGCAGCACCGCCGTGTAGTAGAGGCCTCCGGCCTGGACGGACGGGAGGCGCAGCGAGCGGACCGCGCCGGTCGCGTCAACGACGTGTATCCAGCCGCTCCAGCGCGTGATGACTGCCCGCCCGTCTGGCGCGATCTGGATGTCCTGCACGAAGTCGCTGCCGGCCGCGAAGGCGTGCTCGAGCGGGATCCGCAGCCGCTCGACGTGGGCGCGGTTCGGATCCGCCGGGACGATGCGGAGCCACAGCTTGTCATCGGCGACCTCCGCCCGGTAGCCCGTCCCGTCCTCGCCAAAGGCGACGAACTGGATCTCGCGGTCGTCGATCTGTTCGAGCACCACACCGTTGGCGTCGAGCACGTAGGCGTCGTGCCGGGCCCTGCGCGACGGCGCGCCGTCCACGCGCAGCAGGTCCGTCGTCACCCAGATCCGTTGGCGCAGCGGGTCGTACGCGATCGATTTCGGCGCGGCGATCATCCCTTCGGGCGCGGGCAGCGGGTACTCGGCAAGCACGCGCCCGTCCGGGTCGAGGACCACGATGCTGCCGCCGCGCGCGCGCTTCCTGCTGACGCCGTAACGGGAGGCGAGGATGCTTCCGCCCGGTCCGAGGGCGAGCTCGTTCAGGCCCAGGCCGGCCTCGGCGAAGCGCCGCTGCGCGTTGGTCTCGAGGTCGACGTAGCCGGACGAGCCGAAGTAGGTGGTGAAGTAGACGCGCCCGTTGGGGTGGGCCAGGACGTCCCAGACCCCGGAGGCATCGCCCTTCCGGGTGACGTCCAGGGCCGGCAGGAACGCCTCGCGCGCGAGGTCGAAGCGGCCGATCCGCGCCGGACCTGCGCGGTCCAGGTCGGCCGTGGGCCGCCCATCGGCGGCCCGGAAGGCGGACCAGAAGGCGCTCTCGCCGAAGTACAGCACGTCGCCGCGGGAGCTGCCGAACCAGGCGCAGTAGCTCTCCGTGAGACTGGGGGCCTCGGCGGTGTAGACCGCCGGTCGGCTCAGCCCAGGAAGGCCACCGGCGCAGCCGAGCAGCGAGGCCGCGAGCGGGCCTGCGATCACGCGCGCCAGCCTGCCTCCGAAGGAGGCTCTGCCGCCAAAGGATGCCATTCTTCCACTCGCTTGGTTTGATACGGGAATCTTGGAGATCTCCGCCGTCCGCGGGCGCGAACGGAAGCCGAGATGCAACTTGTGGATGCGCCCGACCGCCCAGGCGCGAAACGAAATCATGCAATGACCTCAAGCACTTGGAATCCGAGCCCGCGCTCCTCTGCCTTGGCACGCATCCTGCTCTATGTCGCGACCAGGAGACGATCTGGAATGGCCGAGCCGGGTGTAAGCGGGCGCGCACACCCGGCGAGGCCAGCCCCCTGAGGCCTTGAGGAACGCTGAAGGCGCTTCCCCCAGCAAGGCACCCCGCCACCCTCGGAGCTTCGGGGGGCCAGGTCGAAACGACGTTCCCCGCCCCGCCCCGGGATGGCTCTGCAACCCCGCCGCGGGGCGCGTTCGTTCGGGACGCCGCCCGGGTTCAGTCCCTTCCCGCGGCATCCACCGACTTGATCACCCGAATCACCTCGGCGCCGAACTCGCGCGCGAACCAGCTCTTGAGCTCCGTCAAGTCGGCGAGGTCTTCCTTCTTGGACGGGTCCCGGCAGGCGATCGCCTCGAGTACCGAGTTCGGGCACAGCACGCCCGGGTCCATCTTCAGCTCGCTGGCGCGTTCGCCGCGCCATATCTTGAGCGCCGCGAGACGCCGTTCCGCCGTGCGGTCCATCCGCCGCCGGCTCGTTCCGGGCAGCTTCGGAATCGGCCCGTGGGCGTTCTTGCGCCCGACGCGCACCGCCGCCATCAGCTCGCGCCCCATGCGGCGGATGATCAAGTCCGTCACGCCCTTGATCTCGGCGAGGTCGTCGAGCTTTCTGGGCGGATTCTCGGAGATCTCGAGCAGCGTCCGATTGCCGAGCACCTTGAAGGGTGGACGGTCCATCTCGCGTGCCCGGGCGTCCCGCATCTGATAGAGCTCGCGCAGGATGCCCAGGCTCTTGGGGTCGAGCCGTCTCGCCCCCTTGATGCGCAGGTAGCCGTACTCGTCGAAGGAGCGGACCGGCCACTCGCGGTCCGTCAGGCCGACGAACTCCTCCTTGGCCCACTTGAACCGCTTGGCTTCGCGCAGCTCCTTCTCGAGGCGCTCGGCCAGGGGGATCAGGTACAGCACGTCGGACGCCGCGTAGCTCAGCTGCTTCGGTGTCAACGGCCGCCGCGACCAATCCGACCGCTGCTCGTCCTTCGGAAGCTTCACGCCGAAGTGTCGCTCGGCGATGCCCGCCAGCCCCACCGACGAGTAGCCGAGGATCTGCGCGCTGATCATGGTGTCGAACAGGTTGTCGAACTGGAAGGAGCAGTCGCGTTTGAGCACGAAGATGTCGTACGCGGCGGCGTGGAAGATCTTGCGGATGCTCGGTGACGCCATCACCGGACCCAGCGGCGAGAGCTCGGCGGGGCCGCCGAAGACCAGGGGGTCGACGAGGTAGATCTGCCTGCGCGTCGCGATCTGGATCAGGCAGGTCTTGTCGAAGTAGTGGTAGAAGCTGTCGGCCTCGGTGTCGAAAGCCAGAACCTTTTCCGAGAGAAGGTCCTGGGCGAGAGCGTCCAGATCGGCGCGGCTCTCGATGAGTTCGAAGTCAGCCAATCGCGGCCTCAATGGCAGTTCCGTCGTCCCATTGCGCGCCGGGGCGCACGGCGGGTTGCGAATTGTCCGGGAGGAGAGAATGCGCCGAGGGGAGCGAAGAAATTCGGCGCACCAGAGCGATCCTAGCTGAGGCATCCCGGCGGGGAAAGACCGCTCCCGGCGGCTCCTCGGCGCGCTTCCGCCCCTATAATCGGGCCGTATGCGAGCCTGGGTCGGGATCTCGACGAGAGAGGAGCCCGCAGAGGCCGCCGAGGAGGCGATCGCAGCGGCCCTCGACGGCGGATTGCGCGCGGACGCCGCGTTGCTGTTCGCTGGCCCTGGGTATGGGGAACGCCTGCCGGCCCTGATCGAGGCGGCGGGCGGCCTGCTGGGGGACGCGCCCGCGATCGGCGCGACCGCCAACGGGGTGCTCGGAGCCGGGACCGAGGTCGAGGGAGCACCGGCCGTGGCGGTCCTCGCGATCGAGGGGTGCGAGGCCCGGGCGTTCCTGCTCACGGATCTCGCCGGCCACGAGGCGACCGCGGGTCCGGAGATCGCCGCCCAGCTCGGCGGTCACGCGCGGTCGGAGGACCTGGTGGTGCTGCTGCCGGATCCGGGCGCCTACGACACGGCGGCCGTGGTGGAGAGCGTGCGCGAGGGTCTCGCGACCGCGGCCGTGGTCGGCGCCGGCGCGGCCGACCCGGCGAGCTCGGCGGCGGTGTGGAGTGGTCGTCGGTGCGAGTCGGGAGGGCTGGCCGGGATCGTGATCCGGGCGCGGCGTCCGCCGCGCATCGGCGTCACCCAGGCCTGCCGCATTACCGGCGAGATGCGGAGTGTCACGCGGACCCAGGGCCACTGGATCCTCGGCATCGACGGCCGTCCGGCCCTCGACGTCTACCGCGAGTCGGCGGGAGGGCCCCTGGCGGAAGACCTGCGCCGGGCGGCGGCCTTCGTGCTGGTCGCGCTGCCGCGACACAGGCTGGGCCCCCCGTGCACCAGCGGCTACGTGGTGCGCCAGGTCGTCGGCTTCGCCGAGGCCGAGGGCGCCTTCGCCCTGCCCGAGGTCCCGAAACCCGGCGACACCATCGCCTTCGCCGTTCGCGAGCCCGAGACCGCCCGGGAGGACCTGGTCGGGATGCTCGACGAACTGGGCGGACCCCCGCCCGCCGTCGCCCTCTACTTCAACTGCAGCGCCCGCGGCGCCGGATTCTTCGGTGTGCCCGGGTTGGAGGCCGCGTACCTCGAGCGGGCCTTCGGGTCGGCGCCGGTCGGCGGGATGTTCGGCTCCTGCGAAATCGGTCCGATCGGCGGATGCCCGGAGCTGCTGACCCACACCGGCGTGCTGGCCCTGCTCGACGGCTGACACCGCACTCCCGCTCCGATCGGGTTGCCGATCCCTCGAACAGCGCTAGCGTGTGTTCTGATAGGCGGGATAGTGTTCCAATTAATGGAACTACGATGCCCATCCGTGCGAGGCGTTCCGTGGAAGCGACCGGAACCGTGGACAAGGCCGTCGACGTGCTCTTCCACCTTCACGCCCAGGGGGCCCCACAGGGCGTCACCGCGGTCGGGCGCGCACTCGGCCTACCGAAATCGAGTGCCCACCGCCTGCTCGCCGCGCTCGGCCGCCGCGGCCTCGTCGAACGCGACGACCGGGGTCGCTACCGGCCCGGGATCGGGCTGGTGGCGTTGGGCCTCGGCGCTCTCGAGAGCGACCCAGTGGTCGCGGCGGCGCGTCCGGTCCTCGAGGCTGCCGCCCGGGACATGGGCGAGACCTGCTTCCTGGTCGGTGCCCGCGCCGAGCGTCTCGTCGTGCTCGCCAAGGCCGAGGGCAAGGGCTTCCTGCGCGCGTCGCCGCAGGTCGGAGCGAGCGTGCCTGTGCACGCGACCGCGGTGGGCAAGATCTTCCTCGCTTTCGGGGCGGGCGACGTCTCGGCGGATCCGCACTTCGAGCGCTTCTCCCTGCGCACCGTCCCCGATGCGGTAGCGCTCGATGCAGAGGTCGCGCGCGCGCGCCATCGGGGCTTCGCCGAGAACCGCGACGAATGGATTCCCGGTCTCTCGGTGCTGGCGGCCCCGGTCCGCGCCGGCGAACGGCTGCTCGCCGCCGTGGCCGCCGCCGCGCCGTCGTCGCGCTACGAGGTGCTCGGCGTCGACGTCATCCGCCGCCGCACCCTGGCGGCCTCCGAGCGGATCGCCGCCAGGGTAGCGGGGACCGGGCTGTGAAGGTCTGGATCGACGGGCAGATCGTCGACGGAGCCGCCGCCCGGATTCCCGTGACGGACCACGGCCTCCTCTACGGCGACGGCGTCTTCGAGGGAATCCGCGTCCACGCGGGCCGCGTGTTCCGCCTCGACGATCACATGCTGCGCTTCGAGGCATCGGCGAAGGCCATCGCTCTCGAGCTGCCCGGTGGCCTCGCCACGGCGCGCGAGGTGGTGATGGAGACCGTGCGGGCCCACGGCGAGCCGGATGCCTATGTGCGCCTGATCGCCACCCGCGGCGAGGGCGCGCTCGGCGTCGACCCCACCACCTGCCCCGCTCCCCGCCTCGTGTGCATCGTGGACCGGGTGCGCATCTACCCGCCGGAGAAGCTCGCAGCTGGCGTGGATCTCATCACCTCGAGCGTGCGCCGCCCGCCCGCCGACGTGCTCGACCCGCGCGTCAAGAGCTTGAACTACCTCAACAACGTCCTGGCCAAGCTCGAGGCGCGGCAGCGCGGCGCGGACGAGGCGCTGATGCTGAACGCGGCCGGCATGATCGCCGAGGCCAGCGTCGCGAACCTGTTCGTGGTGCGGGACGGCGCGCTGCTCACGCCGCCGGCGACCGACGGCGCGCTCGAAGGGATCAACCGCCGCACGGTGCTCGAGATCGCCGCGACCCACGGGAGTCCCGCGCACGTCC
>JBHHVG010000212.1:0-5850 GCA_046754165.1 Myxococcota bacterium | reverse complement strand
GGGTCTTTTCGCCTCCCGAGAGCAGGTTCACGTTCTGGAGCCGCTTGCCCGGCGGCATGGCCATGATCTCGATGCCGGCCTCGAGCACGTCCTCGGAGTCCGTGAGCGACAAGCTCGCCTTCCCGCCGCGGAAGAGCCTCGGGAAGTTCTCCGAGAAGCGCTTGCGCACCTCCTCGAAGGTCTCGCGGAAGCGCTTGCGGCTGGTGCGGTTGATGCGCTGGATGGCGTCGCGCAGCGACGCCAGCGTCGTCTCCAGGTCGGCCTTCTGCTCGCTGAGGAAGCGAAAACGCTCGCGTAGCTCCTCGTGCTCTTCGATGGCGCCGAGGTTGACGTCGCCCATGGCCTGGAGCTTCTTGCGGACCGTCTCGAGCCGCAGACGGCGCTCTTCGGCAGGCAGCTTCACGAGCAGCGCGTTGGCGCGGGCATCGCGCAGGGCGTTCGGCGGCGCGTCCTCTGCTTCGGCCTCGTCTGCTTCTCCCAGAGCGGTCCCCTCGCTCTCCGCGGCGGCCCCATCGCTCGGGAGCACCTCGACCGACGCCGGCGTCCAGGTCGCGAGCTCGACATCCCACTTCTCACGCACCGAATCGTCGAGGTGCGTCAACCGCAGCTCGGACTCTCCGACCTTGAGCTCGGCCTTGTTGACCGCCTCCCGGCGGTCGGCGACCCGGGTGCGCAGCTCGCGCGCGGCCTCCTCCAGCTCGGCAACCGCCCCGGACACACGCTCGAACGCCTCGCGTTTCTCGTCGTTGGACGCCCTCGCGCGCTCTTCACGCTCCAGTGCGACGCCGAGCGCCGCGCTGCATTCGTCGATGGTCGTCGCGAGCTCGCGGCGGCGCTGCTCCGCCGTCGCGATCTCACCCTCGCGGACGGCGATCCACTCGCGCGTCTCGTGCGCGGCGGCGGCGAGGTCTTCACAGCTGCGCCTCAGGCGGTCGCACCTCTCCTGGCGTCCGGCGCGTTCGACGCGCAGCTCGGTGGCGACGGTCTCGAGCCGCGCTACCTCGCGACCCATCGAACCGATCGTGAGGCCGAGGGCGTCGAGATCGCGTTGCTTGTCGGCGCGGTCGCGGCGGAGTCCGTCGAGGCGTTCCACCAGACGCAGGTGCTCCTGGCCCACCGACTCGATCTCACCGAGGATCTCCGAGCGCTCGACAGCGCGGGTCTCCTGGGCCTCCCCCAGCGCTTTCACCCGCTCTCGGGTGCGCTCGAGGTCCTTCTCGTGGTTCGCGACCGCCAGTGCCGCCGTGTGATGGCGATTGCGGAGGTTCTCCAGCTCGTCGGCGGCGCGGGAGAGCAGGGCCTCAGCGGCGGTGTGCGCCGCTTCGCTGGCGGCGACACGCGCGTCGAGCAGGCCGACCTCCTGCTCGAGGTCTCGCACTTCGCGCACGCGGGCCAGTAGCCCGTCGGTTCGGGGCCCGCCCGACACCGTGCCGTCCGGCCGGAGCAGATCACCGGCCGGGGTCACGAACGTCGCGGGAAACCGGCCCGACTCGTAGATGGCGGTCACCTCGCCGAGATCGTCCACGAGGTTCACGCCGGCGAGCAGCGCCCGGACGGCATCCTCGTAGCCGGAGCGCGGACGCACCCGGTCGACTAGCGGCTGACCCAACGGCACGATACCCGGCGACGCGACTTCCGGAGGCGGAGGCGCGAAGAAGGTGCCGTGACCGGCCCCGGATTCGCGCAGGGCGCGCAGCGCCGAGATGGCCCCGTCTGTGGCGTCGACGACGATCGCCTCGGCGCGCTCCGCCAGCACGGCCTCGACGGCAACCTCGACGGCGCGGTCGGTTTCGAGCAGATCGCGCACGAGCCCTCGCATCCCGAAGTTCTGCTTCTCGCCGTCGCCGAGCGACAGCAGATGGCGCGTACCGGCACCGACATCGTCGCGCCGATCGATCACCTCGCGCAAGGAGGCCAGACGCGCCCGGCGCGTCTCGCGCACCTCACGGGCCTCGCGCAGGGCGTGGGAGGCCGCCTGGACCTGGGCCACGGCCTGCTCGTTGGTGTCGAGAGCGGACTTGACCTGACCCATGAAGCGATCGCGCTCGGCGAGCAGATTGCGCAGCCCGGCTTCGAGATCCTGCTGCTCGCGGTCGGTGCGCGACGCCTCGTTCTGGCCGACCTCGATCTCGTCGTCGGCGCTGCGCATGCGCGCTTCGCCCCGCGCCTTGCGGTCGCCGAGCGCGGCGAGGCGGTCGTCGGCCCGAGCGATCTCGGTCAACACGTCGACCAGCGCGGTGTTGGCGCCGTCGCGTTCGCGCTCGACCCGCTGGAGGTTCTCTCGGGCTTCGGTCGCCGACGCCTCGGCCGTGGCGAATGCCTCGCGGTCCGAATCCACGGCGTTCTCGAGCGCTTCGAGCTCGGCGCGGGCCGCGGCGACCTCCGCGTCGCGGGCGACGAGCTTCTCCTCCAGCTGCGTGAGCTCGAGACTTCGCGCCGACACCGTCTCGGCCAGGGACTCCCGCTCCCTTCGGCCGAACTCGATCTGGCTCTCGTTGTCCTTGATCTCGGTCCGCAGCGCCAGCAGGGTCTCGCTGCCCTCGGTCAGGATGCGCTCGCACTCCGCGAGCTCGATGCGCTTCTCCTCGATGGCCAGCTCCCGCTCTGCGACGCCGGCCCCGAGGGTCGTGACCTCGTGCGCCAGCAGGTCGAGCTGCGCCTTCGCCGCCTCGATCTCGGCGGTGAGCTCGAGGCGGTCGTCGGAGGCTAGCGAGAGCTCGAGCACCCGCAGCGACTCGCGCAGGCGCTTGAAGCCCACGGCCTTGCGCGCCTGCCTCTCGATGGAGCTGATCTGGCGGCGGATCTCTGCGAGCACGTCGCTGACGCGCAGCAGGTTCTGCTCGGTGGAATTGATCTTCGATTCGGCCTCGCGCCGTCGCGCCTTGTACTTGCCGATGCCCGCGGCCTCCTCGATCAGCCCGCGCCGCTCTTCGGGCCTCGCCGACACGATCTCGGCGATGTGCCCCTGCTCCACGATGGTGTAGCCCTTGGTGCCGATGCCCGTATCGCGGAAGAAGTCCTGGACATCCTTCAAGCGACAAGGCGTCTTGTTGATCAGGTAGTCGGATTCGCCGGTGCGGTAGAGGCGGCGGGAAATCTGGATCTCGGTGTACGCGGCGAAGGCCGGCGGCCCGTCTCCATCCGAGTTGTCGAAGGTGAGGGTCACTTCGGCCATGCCGACCTGGGTGCGGGAGTCGGACCCGCTGAAGATCAGGTCCTCCATGCCACGTCCGCGGAGCCGACGGGGAGACTGCTCGCCCATGGCCCAGCGGATCGCGTCGACGACATTGGACTTGCCACAACCGTTCGGGCCGACCACCGCGGTGATGCCGGGCTCGAAGGCGATGGTCGTCTTGTCCACGAAGGACTTGAATCCGTACAGCTCCAGAGACTTGATTCGCACCGGGCCCTCTTGCCGCGCCGGGGATTGCACCCAGGGGTCCACGGGACCCGGCGCCGCGGTTGCAGAAATCGGAGCGGAGGACGTTGCAGGGGGGTGTCGAACAGTTAACACCCCCGTGCGGGACCCCGCAACCGGCCGCTGCTACGCCTCTAACTAGCTGCTAGAGAAGGGGTTTCTTCGGAGAAAAGCTGGAGCCGGAGGAGCCGGTCGTAGAAGCCCCCGAGGGCGACCAGATCATCGTGGGAGCCGGACTCCACGACCCGCCCCCGGTCGAGGACGAAGATCCGGTCGACGTCGCGGATGGTGGACAGGCGGTGGGCAATGGCGATGGCCGTCCTCCCCTCCATCAGGGCGTGGATTCCGGCCTGGATCATCCCCTCGGTCTCGGCGTCGATGGAGCTGGTGGCCTCGTCGAGCACCAGGATGTCCGCCCCGTGGGCCAGGGCCCGGGCGAAGGAGAGCAGCTGCCGCTGTCCCGCGGAAAAGTTCGCCCCCCGCTCGCGGACGGGGGTGTCGTAGCCCTGCGGCAAGGCCCGGATGAAGGCGTCCACCTGCACCGCGCGGGCGGCGCGCTCGACGGTGGCGCGATCGACGCCTTCGCGCCCGAGGGAGATATTCTCGTACACGCTGCCGCTGAAGAGAAACACGTCCTGGAGGACCATGGCGACGCGACGGCGCAGATCCTCCTGGGAGACGTCGCGGAGATCGACGCCGCCGATGGTGATTCGGCCGCCGGACACCTCGTAGAGCCGGGTGAGCAGCTGGATGATCGTCGTCTTGCCGGCACCGGTAGGACCGACGATGGCAACCTTCTCGCCCTTCTCGACCCGGAAGGACAGGTCGCGCAGCACCCAGTCTGCTCCCTGGTAGGCGAAGGAGACGTTCTCGAAGACCACGGCGCCGTCGCCTGCGCCGGACCGCTGCGTCCTGGTGCGGTCCGCGATGGCGACCTCGGTGTCGAGCAGCTCGAAGATGCGCTCGGCGCTGGCCATCGACGACTGCATCACCGAGTACTTCGCCGACAGGTCGCGCAGCGGCATGAAGAAGCGACGCATCCAGTCGATGAAGATGTAGAGGATGCCCGCCGTGAGCCCGATTCCCTGCGCAATGATGATCGCCACCGTGATGCCCGCCGCGAGCTCGACGGCGGAGAAGAGCGCGGCGTCGTAGTTGATGCTCTGGCGCCAGGCATCGCGGTGGTCGGCGTTCAGCGCGTCGAAGTCCCGCTGGTTCCGCCGCTCCCGGGTGAAGAGCTGTACAACCTTCATCCCGGTGACGTTCTCCTGCACGGTGGCGTTGATGCGCGCGATTCGCACGCGGACCTTGCGGAACGCTTCGCGCACCTTGAAGCGGAAGATCACGGCGGCGACGGCGAGCACCGGAACGACGAAGAATGTCAGGAGCGCCAATCGCGCGTCGAGCAGGAACAGCGCAACGGCGACGCCGAGCATGCGGAGAAGGTCGGTGACCAGCGCGACGATCCCGGCCGAGAACATCTCCGCAACGTTCTCGACGTCGTTGGTCGCGCGCGTCACCAGGCGCCCGACCGGATAGCGGTCGAAGAATCCCATGTGGAGGCGCTGGATGTGGGCGAATACGTCGCGCCGGATGTCCCGCATGGCAGACTGGCCGGTCCAGCCCATGACGAAGGCGTTCAGGTACTGGAAGGCGGAGCCCGCGATCATCGCCGCGAAGAGCAGGCCGCCCAGCCAGTAGAGGGGATCGATGCCCGTCGGCGCGTCGGGGACGAGATCGAGCTTCGCCAAGGGACCCAACGCCCCCGGCGGGGCCTCCCCGGGGAGGATGAGACCGTCGAGCCCGTCCTTGATGATCAGGGCCGGCGCCAGCTCGAGCGCGAAGAGCGGAAAGAAGAGCAGCAGCGTCAGCAACACCTGGGGCCAGTAGGGCTTGATGTAGGGCCACAGACGGCGCAAGAGCATGAGGTCGTAGGCCTTGCCGAGGGCTTCCTCTTCGTGCATGGCCTGCGCGGCGCTCGATCCGGCAGCGGCCGCGCTCACGTCGATACCCCGGTGACTGCGCCTTGGGAGCGGCGCGCGTCCTCTTCCGCCTGCTCGCTGGCGAGGCGCGCGTAGAGACCTCCCGAGTGCATCAGCGCCTGGTGGCCCCCGCTCTCGACGATGCGCCCACCGTCGAGCACGACGATGTGGTCCGCCTTGCGGACCGCGCTCACCCGCGATGAGACGATGACCACGGTGCGGCCCGAAAAGAGCTGATCGAGCTCGCGCTGGATGCCAGCCTCGGTCTCGGCGTCGACCGCCGAGAGAACGTCGTCGAGGATGAGGATGCGCGGCCGCACGGCCAGCGCCCGGGCCAGCGCGGTGCGCTGCCGCTGGCCGCCGGAGAGCATCACACCGCGCTCTCCCACCACGGTGTCGTAGCCATCGGGCAGCTCGTCCACGTCCTTGGCGAGCATCGCGCCCTCGGCC
>JBHHVG010000211.1:0-5876 GCA_046754165.1 Myxococcota bacterium | reverse complement strand
GCGGACACCGCTCGATTGGCCCGGTAGGTGTCGCGATACTCGTTGAGAGTCGTCGCGGCGGGCGTGAGGCCCGCGGCGGGCCGGAGCGAAGAGTCGGAGTAGATGACGTCACCGATGTAGGCCCAGAAGTCCGGGTCTTCGGAGAGCGCCTGGTTCAGGACCGCCATCGTATTCGCATCGAAGAGTTGCTGCAAGCTGTCGGTGTCGCCGGTGTAGACGAACCGAACATCCGCGGCCGCGCTCGGATCCGGAGCAGTCCGGAAGGTTCCCACATCGCTGTTGTCGTGACCGTGGCGCCAGCGGAAGTAGTAGGTCGTATCCGGCTTGAGCTTGGAAGCGAGCGCCTTGGCGGTGAAGTCGTCCTCGGCCGAGGGCCGGACCTTCTGCTTGAAGGCCTTCTTCCCCTTCAGCTCGGGATTGGTGAAGACCTCGACCTTGAGCTTCTCGACTTCGTCCGTGAACGCGGCGCGAGTCCAGAGCACCGCACTCGTCGACGTCACGTCACCGACGGCGACTCCGTCGGGAAAGGTCACCTCGACTTCCTCGACCTCGTCTTCTTCATGCTTGTCGTCCGCGAGGGCCGGCGTGCCGGCGACCCAGGAGCCCAGAGCGACGATCGCTGACGCGACCGCGAGCCATCGGATCCCGGCCAGGCGGTCTCGGTGAAATTCTCGGATACGCATGATGATCTCCTGTTGCCCACTCCCCGGCACCAGATATACCCCGGAGAGGCGGAGCGCGTCTAGCAGGAAATTCCGTGCGCGTCTCGGGGAGCGCGCTGATGGACGTCGAGCGCGGTCGGATCTTCGGCGCAAGGCGTCTAGACGCGCGCAGGGCAGGCCGTCGACGGGAAGTTCCCCGTAGGGAATGCAGGGCCGCCTCCGCGGGCCAGCCCCCGTCGGGCTTCGGCGAGGCTGTTAGCCCGAAATGATCTCCAGGTGCCCGGCGTCACCCGCTGTGCATTCGCCGATGACGGCGCTGGCCAGCGTACCGCGCTGCTCGAGCTCGGCGACGAGGTCGTCTGCGCGCTCCGGCGGTATCGCCAGCAGCAGTCCGCCGGAGGTCTGGGCATCGGCCAGGATCAGACGGTCGATCTCGTCGATACCCGCGTCGAAGTTCGTCGACGCTTCGACGTAGGAGAGGTTGCGCTTGCTGCCGCCAGGGACGCGTCCGGCCTCGGCGGTCGCGCGGACGGCATCGAAGATCGGGACGGCGCTGGCGTCGATCCGCGCGCTGCAACGGGACGCCGCCGCCAGGTGGTGGAGATGGCCGAGCAGCCCGAAGCCGGTGATGTCCGTGGCGGCGCGGGCTCCGGCGGCCAGGGCCGCATCACGTGCGTCCGCGTTGAGCGTCTTCATCGAGGCGATGACGGCGGCTTGTGCGGACGCGTCCAGGTCTCCCGCCTTGATGGCCTGGGCCAGGATGCCGGTGCCGATCGGCTTGGTGAGCACCAGCACGTCTCCGGGCTGCGCGCCGGTCTGCGACAGCACTCGGTCCGGCGCCACGCTTCCCAGCACACACAGGCCGTACTTGAGCTCCGGGTCGAGCACCGTGTGTCCGCCGGCGATGGCGCAGCTCGCCTCGGTGGCCTTTTCGCTGCCACCCCGGAAGATGCGCCCGACCACGTCGAGCGAGAGCTCGTCCTCGGGAAAGCCGCAGATGGCGAGGGCGACCTGCGGTTCTCCGCCCATGGCGTAGACATCGGACAGGGCGTTGGCGGCGGCGACGGCGCCGAAATCCTCGGGTCCGTCGACGATGGGAGTGATGAAGTCGACCGTGAAAACGAGGGGCGGGCCTGATTCCGGGCGCAGGAGTGCCGCATCCTCCATGGAGCCGACGTTCCCGTCGACCCACGGATGATTCGGGATCGCCACCGTCTTCAAGACCTCGACCAGGTCTTCAGCAGCCAGCTTGCGGGCTCAACCGCCGGTCGGTACGAGCTGCGTCAGTCGGACGTTGCCCATCGCGCCTCCTCGCGGTCCGTGTCGCTGCCGGTGGAGCCGCGAGCCGGCGCTCCGCGTGTGCGCCTGGCCCGCGTGGCGCTCCGCCCGCGGATTCGTTCGATCATATCGGGAATGGCGCGGCGCAACCAATTGCGGCGCCGGCCGCTGTTCGGGCGCGGGGTGTTCGGATACCGTACTGCCTGCCATGAGCGCAGGGGATCGCTACCGGCAGCTGCTGTCGCCCGGTCGGATCGGCGGCCTCGTGCTCCGCAATCGCATCTGCATGTCGCCAATGGGCTCGAATCTCGCCGAGTCGGACGGACACGTCGGCGAGCGCATCATCCGCTATTACGAGGAGCGCGCGCGGGGCGGGGTGGGTCTCCTCATCGTCGGCGTCGGCGCGATCTCGTTTCCGGCCGGTGCCTGCATTCCCAACCAGGTGGCCATCTCGACCGAGGTCTTCCTGCCCGGCCTGCGCGAGCTTACGCAACGGGTCCACGCCCACGGCGCCGCGATCGCGATCCAGCTTCAGCACGCGGGCAAGGTGGCGGTGCGCGACATCTTCGAGGGGCGCCCGCTCCAGGTTCCCTCGGCTCTGCCCTACAAGCCCGGAGATCTCACGGATGATCTCACACCCGATGAGATGAAGCAGTTCATGGCGGGTCTGACCCAGCCAGGATCGCGCATGGACTTCCACGAGATGAGCGTCGACGACATCGCCCGGGTCACGGACGATTTCGCCGCCGCGGCAGAGCGCGCGCGACGCGCCGGTTTCGACGGCGTCGAGATCCACGCCGGTCACGGTTACATCCTCTCGAGCTTCCTTTCGCCGGCGAGCAATCGACGCGATGACGACTACGGAGGCCCCCTCGAGAATCGTGCACGCTTCCTCAGCGAGACCCTGCGCGCGGCGAAGCAGCGGGCGGGGAAGGACTTCCCGGTCTGGTGTCGGCTCGACGCCGTGGAATTCCGCACGCCCGGCGGTATCCAACTAGAAGACGCGCGGCGCACCGCCGTGCTGGCGGAGCGGGCCGGGGCCGACGCCATCCACGTCAGCGCCTATGCCGACCCGAGCTCGGGCGTGGCGTTCACGGACGCGCCGCTGGTGCACCGACCGCGCGGCTTCGTCGAGCTCGCAGAGGACATCAAACGCCGCGTGAGCATCCCGGTCATCGCCGTCGGCCGGATCGAGCCGGAGGAGGGAGACGCCCTCATCGCCGAGGGTCGGGCGGACTTCATCGCCATGGCGCGGAAGCTTCTGGCCGATCCGGAGCTGCCGCGCAAGCTGCGCGAAGGGCGGCCCGAGGACGTCCGTCCGTGCATCTACTGCTACACCTGCGTCGCCCAGATCTTCCTGCACGCCGCCTCGCGCTGTGTGGTGAACCCGGCCTCCGGGCGCGAGGCGGAGTTCGCGATCGAGGCGGCGAAGACCCCGAAGCGTGTGCTCGTGATCGGTGGGGGGCCGGCGGGCCTGGAAGCGGCACGGGTCGCAGCGCTTCGCGGTCATCGCGTCTCGCTGTGGGAGCGGGAGGATCGGCTGGGCGGGACGCTCACGTTCTCGTCGCTCTTCTACGAGGCCAACGCTGCGCTGGCCCGTTGGCTCACGACCCAGGTGCGCCAGCTCCCGGTCGACGTCCAGCTCGGGCGTGCCGCGACGCCAGAGCGGGTCCGGAAGCTCGCGCCGGACGTGGTGCTGGTGGCGGTGGGTGCGCGTCGCGAGGCGCCGGCGATTCCGGGTGCCGATCGGCCGGAGGTTCTCTCCGGCGACGATCTGCGCGCGTTGCTCGCCGGCGCAGCCCCGACCCGCGCCGGGCGTCGGCTCGGGGTGCTGCAGCGCGTCGTCGTTGCCGCCGGCCGCCGATTGGGTGTCACGCGCCGGCTCGACTGGATCCGAGAGCTGAGTCGGCGTTGGATGCCGCTGGGTCGGCGTATCGTGGTCGTGGGCGGCGGCCTCGTCGGGGTCGAGCTCGCGGAGTTCCTGGTCGACCGCGGGCGGGCGGTCACCGTTCTCGAAGCCAGCGGGAGCTTCGCGGCGCAGATGGCGCCGCCGCGGCGCTGGCGCGTTCTCCACCACCTGCGCGAGAGCGGTGTGTCGCTGCACGCGAAGGTGCGGGTCGAGTCGATCGGTGACGCCGGCGTGGCCTTCCTCGACGACGGAGGCCAACGGCACACGGTGCCGGCGGATTCCGTTCTTCTCGCTGCGGGCACTCGGGGCCACCGAGAGCTGGTGGAGCGTTTCGCCGGGCTCGCTCCGAAGGTCGTCGCCATCGGCGACTGCGTCGCTGTCGGCTACATCGACGGCGCCATGCAGAGCGGCGCGCGCGTCGCCCGCCAGATCTGAGCGGCCGCTCCTCTCTCGTCTGTCAGGTGCCGTCGAGCTTCTCGACGTAGCGGCGTGAGAACGCGTAGGCGTCCCCGGGCCAGCGCGCGCTGAGATAGTTTCCGTCTTCCACGACGAATGAGGGCGACAGGTTCTCCTGAGAGTCTCTCGCGCCCCAGTTGATGGGCCCGCGCCGGAACTGCCGTTCCGGCTCGCCCAGCGCGGCCCGAACCTCGTCTTCCACGTACGCCGCGTACGTCCGGTAGTACTTCCCCAGCTTCCACGCCGTCGAGTAGTAGGCGAGACGCTCGAGATACTTCGGCAAACAGGTCGTCTCGCGGTCGTAGAGCAGCGAGCGCCCGTTCTCCCGGGCCCGGGCCAGGACCAGGACCCCGTGACAGATCGCGCCAATCGGCCGACCGAGAGCCCAGAAGGCCGCCACCTTGTTTTGCAGGAGCGACGAACCGAGATACTGACGCATACCCGGCGCGTGCCCTCCGGGAAGCAGCAGCCCGTCGAAAGCCTCCGGCTGGATGTCTCGCCACGCCAGTGAGGATTGGAACTCGGGCGCTGTCGCAAGCTCGTCGTAGAAGCGTTTGGGCTCCGGCTCCGCTCCCAGGCGGCCGAAGAGCACACCGGAGAGCAGCAGCGGATCGCCCGCCGGCCGCGTGCCGGCTTCTTCGGTCGCGAAGATCACCTCGTGGCCGGCACTGGTGAGTGTTTGCCAGGGTACCGCCACCTCGGTGACGTCGAAATCCCGATCGGGAAGGGGCATCAGCACACGAGCCATGGGCTTCGACTGTAGCCCGCCCGCCCGCTTCGTTCCTCCGCGCCGCCTCGCGCGGTCGTCCGTGTCCGCTTCCGCTCGTCACCTCACGGAGTCGGCGGGCTGTGTCGCTCCAGGTGGACGTCGGCGAAATACGCGACACTGGTGTCTCCGGTCTCGTCCGTGTCCGCGAAGAGCCCGATGTCCACGAGTCGGCTCCCGCTCGGATCGCCCCAGAGCTCGCGGTAGATCTCGCGCAGATCGACCGTTTCATCGTGCCAGCGGCCTTCGTTCGCACGACCTCCGTTGGCGACGTAGTGGGGGAACGAGCCGAGGAAGACACTCCACCAGCCCTCGAGGTGGAGATACTCTCCCGCCGCAAGCCGCTCGTTTCCCCAGATGATCTCCATCCGCCGCCGCTCGTCGCTGGCGCTGCGAAAGACGAGGTAGAGGCGCGCGGGGTGGTCGTCACCCGCCGTGGTCCGCTCGTCACGATCGCTGTCGATCCCGTCTTCGACGTACCAGCGCCAGTGCAGGATCGAGTGGGAATCGAGCGGAACATCGACCATCCGAAAGATCATCGAGGCGCTGTCGCTGGTCGCCAATCGGAGGGCGGGTACGCCCTCCTTCACCACCAACGAAAAATCGACGGGGCGCCGTGTCAGGAACTCGCGGTAGTACCAACCGGCGGGCAGGGGATCGAGGCTCACGGGCCGACTGAAATCCATGACCGTGAGAGATGCACCGCGCTCCGGTACCAGGACGCCCGCGCGTTTGCTGCTGCAGGAAGTCGAGACGCCCCCGGCGACGACCGCCATCGCGAGCAGGGCAACCGCCGACGCGCAGG
>JBHHVG010000210.1:0-5885 GCA_046754165.1 Myxococcota bacterium | reverse complement strand
CCCCAAAAGGAGTCACAGGCCGTTGCCGCGGGCGGAACGCGTCCGCCGGAGCCGGCTGAGCGGAACCCGTAAACATCCGCCGGGGGACCTTCCTTTCTCGCCGCGTGGGATCGCAATAACGCGCATTCGCCGTGCGGAACGCTGAGCAAGACTGGAAATAGGCGTGCAATCAGCGGGAATCATGAATCGCCGATATCGTCTCTCCGCCCGTTCGGCTCGCGCAGGGCCCGGAGGTGATACCGCTTGATGATCGGCCGGGCGTGGGGATAGTCCCGGATCGGGGCGCCCGCCGGCGGACCGTCCTGCCGGAGCCGATCCAGTGCGTCCGTCTCGTCGCGGACGATCGAGGGCCACCCTGCCGGCGAGGCGGCCGCGTCGGGCAGAGCGAGCTTGTAAAGGCGGACACCGCCCTGCGAGAAGTCGCGGCGCTCGACCCAGGCCGGTCGATCGCCCGAGGGCCGGGCCAACGCGTCCAGCCAGGTCCGCTCGATCGGAAACCCCAGCGGATCGTGGCGAAGGTTGATCAGCAGGTTCGGAAACATCAGCATCGAGTTGACCACGACGTAATCGACCTTCAACCGACGCAGATTGCGAAACCAGGCTTCCGGGTCCATCCGATAGCGGTCGGGCACAGGCTCGGATGTATTCGGCGGGCCCAGGCGGGCGGCCTCCGGCGCGGCGGCATAGTCGTGGAAGCGACCGCGCGCGGACTCGCGCGCGGGAACGTAGAGCACACGATTCTCAAAGCCGCGGCCGAGCAGAAAATACGGCACGTTGTTGCCGACGTAGGCGACGGTCTTGCCGTGAAGTTCGCGATCGATCCACGCCCACGCCGGCCCGATGAAACGCCAGCGGGGCAGGGCAAAGGCTCGCAAACGGGCGTCCGGCGCGAGAGTGACGGCGATAAGTACGGAGGCGAAGAAAGCGGCGACACCGAACGCAGGCGAGCGGCACAGGCTTGCCGCCCGGGTTGCACCGGGCGACACCCAACCGCGCGCGAGCAGAATGACCGCGCCCGCCGCGCCGACTGCGAGCCAACCCGTCGCGCTGTCGGGAAGGCCCCGCGCGATCTCGCCTTCGAACGCCCGCCAACAAACGAAGAGCACCAACAGCAAAACCACCGGCCCGGCGCGGCGATGAAGACGCACGGCCTGAGCGGCGGCGGCCGCGCCCAACACGAGCGGCCCCCAGGCGAACCGCGCCTGTTGAAACGGCAGAAGAAACCAGAACAGCGCCAGACTCATGGCAATAGAGGAGTGCACCAGGAGCCGGCGAGGCCGATCGCGCGGTTCCGTAAGACACACGGCGACCGTCGCGGCGAGGAACAATCCCGCGAGGAGCCCGAAAGGCCCCAGGTACCAGCGGTGGAAGGACGCGGTCACGCCCGTCGAATCATCGGGCGCCGGCAGGGGTTCGTCCGAGGCGTGGAGGGCCTGCCAGACGGTCCGACCGAATGCGTCGGGCACGCCCCGGCGGCGGAGATTGAAGGGCGAGTTCTCCATCTGCGGTCGGCCGTAGGCGCCGTCGAAAAGTACGGTGCGGCCCACCGCGAGACGGAAAGGATAGAACGGATTTCCCGTGGCGACGAAGTTGCGCACATACCAGTAGCCGCCGATCCAATAGGCAAGCAACAGTGCGGCGACAACCGCGGGCTTCGCGAGTCGCGCTCGAAAGACGCGCAGGCATCGCCACTTGACCCACGCCAGCACCGGCAGAAAGGCGACCAGAAAGACGATGGCCAGATACTTGGTCCCAAGCAGAAGCCCGCCCGCCAGCGCGAGTCCCGCCGCGTCGGCCGGCTTCACGCGGCGGACCAGGCGCAGCGCGAAACAGACCACGGCCGCCAGGTGCGCGGCGAAGGCCACGTCGACCATCGCCGTTGCCGCCTGCCCGGCCAACGACGGCAACAGGGCAACGGCGAGGACCGTTCCGTTCCGCGCGGCGCGGCGCAGCCGCAGTTCACCCGTCAGCGCATGCACGGCACAGAGCATCAGCAGCCAGAACGGCAGTTGACCGCAGCGGGCCAGGGTGTCGTCGCCCAGCGGCAGGATCAGGCCGGCGTAATACAGTTCGGTGGCCAAGGGCGCGTAGGCGGGCGCGGGGTCTCCGCACCAAGTGGGGATCAGCGTCATCGCGCCATCTTGAAACCAGCGCGCCGGAAACGTCAGATGGTACGTGAGGACATCGTAGTCGTAGTCCGCGTGCGTGAGACCCCGCCAGAGAGCAAAAAGGACCACCAACATCAGAACCACGCCGAGCAGGCTCGGTCGATGCCGGTCGCGCACCGGCGGGCAGGCGGCCGGCAAGACCAAGTGCGCGTCCTGAAACCTTTGTGGCACGGGCGTCCCGCCCGTGTCCGCACCGCCGAGACGGCGGCGCCACGGGACTTTCAGGACGGACTCTGGACAGGATCGGGGGATCCGGCCGCGTGTCGCCCGCAAGAGGCACGCGGCGACCAGCGCCGACGCCGCGAGGAGCATCAGCGGCGTGAGGCACCCGAGACAACCGAGGAGCAGACCGAGCGCGATCAGCGTGGAGAAGTAAACGTAACCTGCCAGCAGCAGCCGCCAGGCGGAGCAGGGTCTCGAAACCGTCGGCGCGGCCCGGGCCGCCGTCAGACGCCAGGCCGCCAGCAGCAGGGGAACGTGGACACCGAGCGCGCAGATGAGGCCGGCCCAGGGTGCTTCGGTTCCAGCCAGCGTCATCGCGCCGGCCGCAAGGATGAGCACTGCGGCGAGTTCCCAGAACGGATCGCGATTGCGCGCGGGGCTCACGGCAACGCCCCCGGCGGCGGCTCGGTCCACATCCGCCAGATGATTTCGGGGAGGGGGACGATGTCGTCGTATCGCAGATTGTCGGGATAGAGGAAGTAGCCCATCGCGACGGCGCCGTAGATCACCGAGAGCAGCGCTACCGGCCCGAGCACCGAACGGCCGGCGGAGGCGAGGCCGAGCAGCGTGGCCAGCGCGACATACACCCCGGGCAGGGCGGGCGTCAGGTAACGAAGCTGCGCGCCGTGCCCGAGCGCTCGCAATCCCAGGAGGCCGATCAGCACGAGGCCGACCCAGAGCACCGGGAGGCCCAGCCTCGCCGTGAGCAGGCGGCGGGCGCGCTGAAAGACCGCGACCACGACGACGAGGACGACCGGAGAGACGAGCGCGCTCTGGGTAAAGTAGAAACGCCACGGCCGGTCCATTTCGCGCGCGACATGCGGACTCGCCGCGATGAGCGCGGCGTCCGGACGAATCCAGTCCGGCAGAAGGCGATGGTAGTGCCCGTAGAAGACGACGAACCAGGGCAACAGGACGATACCGGCCGGCAGCGCGCACGCGAGCATCATCCCGGTGCGGGTTCGGGTTCGCACAGGGCCGTTCGGCCCGGCTCCTCGCCCCCATCCCAACAGCAGGATGCCGGCCGGCAGCACCAGCAGCGCCGACAACTTCGCCAGACCCGCCAGGCCGAAGACCACCCCCGCGAGCGCGGCCCATCTCGGCGACCGATGATGCGCGGCGAGCGCGCACAGCCCCATCGCCAGGCCCGCCAAGCCGCCCGCCACCGGGTCGATCCAGATCTTCCGCGCGGTGAACGTCAACACCGGATCCAGCGCGACGCCGAGGACGGGCAGCCAGAGCACGAAGGTGGTGGCGCGCCAGGAGCGGCGCCGCCACATCCAGCAGATGATCGCAACACCGATGATCGCCAGCACGTGGCCGAGCCACGCAACCAGAATCGCCGCGTTCGGGCTCCCGAGCCACACGCACGGCGCGAGCAGGATCGGCAACAGCGGCGGGTGATGGAAAAGCGGCTTGTCGTAGACCGACGGCGGCAGTTCCCGGAGGACCTGGGTTCCTCGAAGAGAGTAGGTTCCGTGTTTCAACCAGTTGTCCGTCAACTGCCAGTAGATGCGCTCGTCGTATTCGAGCCGGGGATCGGGAGCTTGAGCGCCAGGCAGAGCAGCACAATCGCGGCGCAGATCAGCACATACTGCTGGCGCTCGCGCGACGCGCGGGAATCGGGCCGGCCCGTGCCGGCGATACCGCGATCAGTGTTTCCGACAAGTGAACGGTCCGGGATGGGTTCTTGCGCGGGCACCCGCGCATTCTATCAGGCCGCCGGCCGCGCGGTATCTCAGGGACCGCGATGTTCCGCCGGGGCAAACCCGATCTCGCCACGTTTCACAGCCGGGTGAAGCGCGGGTTCCAAGTGTCCGGCAGCCCCGCCGTCTCGCCGGTGTGTCCACGGGCGGGACGCCCGTGCCACATGAGGGGACGCCCGTGCCGCATGAGGTCTTGGCACGCACCGGACGTCTCGATCTCGGGCCGTTCGCTTGCCAGGCTTCGACGGACCATCTAGAGTCATTGCGGCTTGGCCTCCTTTTTGCAACGGAACCCATGGACGGCGACGCGATGACGAGTACGACCGGACCGTCGGCGATCGGTCCGCGACCGGCGGTCGGACGGAAGGGCCGCAAGGCCGCGCCGCGCGGGACCAAGCCGGCCCGCGGCGCCTCGCGCACGCCGGCCATGCAACAATACCTGGAGCAGAAGGCCCAGGTCGGCGAGGCCGTGTTGCTGTTCCGGATGGGGGATTTCTACGAGACCTTCTACGAGGACGCGAAGACGATCGCCCGGGTGTTGGGCCTCACCCTGACCGCGCGCAACAAGAGCAGCCGCGAGCCGATCCCGCTCGCGGGGGTGCCGTACCACGCGGTGGACGGCTACGTGGCGAAGCTCGTCCGCGCCGGTTACAAGGTCGCCATCAGCGAGCAGATCGAGGACCCGAAGAAGGCCAAGGGTGTCGTCAAGCGGGCGATTCAGCGAATCATCACGCCCGGCACGCTGACCGACGAAGCGCTGCTGGAAGAGCGCCGGCCGAACCACCTGGCGGCGCTCTGTCCGGAACGCGGCGACCGATCGCGCGAGCGGGTCGGGCTGGCGTGCGTCGAGCTGGCCAGCGGACGCTTCTTCGCGGAGATGATCGCGCGCGACGCCGTCGCCGACGAGCTGGCCCGGTTGGGCGCGGCCGAGTTGCTCGTGCCCGAGGCCGACATCGACACCGAGGCGCCCTTCGCCGACCGGTTCGGTGAGGCGACCGGCGCGGCGGTCTCGCGGCGGCCGCCCCATGTCTTCGACCGCCACACCGCCGAACAGGTGTTGTGCGGTCACTTCGGCGTCAAGAGCCTGGAGGGATTCGGGTTTGATCGGTTCGACGCCTCGCTCTGCGCCGCGGGCGCCCTGCTTGATTATCTCCGGGAAACCCAGAAGTCGGCGCTGTCGCACGTCCTGAAGATCGTGCCGCGGCATTCGGACCACATCGTCATGATCGACGAGACGACCCTGCGGTCTCTCGAAGTCGAACGAACGATGCGCGACGGCGCGCGCGAGGGCTCGCTCCTTGACGCGATCGACACGACCGTGAACCCGATGGGCGCGCGGCGTCTGCGGGAGTGGGTCTGCTTCCCCCTGCGGGAACCGGCGCAAATCCTCGATCGGCAGATCGCCGTCGCCGATCTTCGCACTCACCCCGATCGGCTTCGGCAGGTCCGGGACGGCCTGGGCGACATGGGCGACGTCGAGCGGATCGTCGCGCGGCTCGGCGTCGGCCGGGCCTCGCCGCGCGACATGGTCGGCCTGGGCCGGGCGCTGCTCCGGTGCGGCGAGTTGGCCGAGGTCATCGGTCCCGGGCTCGGCGACGGGAAGCGGGATCTGCTGACCACCATCCGAGAGGCCCTGAGCGGGCTGCACCCCCTGGGCACCTTTCTCACCACGGCGTTGCGGCCCGACGCGCCGCCCATCGTGCGGGACGGGGGATTCATCGCCGACGGCTACAACGCCGAGTTGGACCGGCTGCGGCACGTCGGCGTCGATGGGCGCCAATGGCTGGCC
>JBHHVG010000209.1:0-5912 GCA_046754165.1 Myxococcota bacterium | reverse complement strand
CGATGTTCTCGGTCAGCAGGTCCCGGACGCGATCGACGGGCTCGAAGGCGATCACCTTGCTGTCTGGATTCGCCGCGCAGGCGATCAGCGAGAACAGCCCGGTGTTCGCGCCGATGTCGAGCACGACGGACGCCCTTCGGGCCAGCCTGGCGAAGACCTCGGTGGTCTCGAACTCGTAGGATTCGGCCCCGAACAGGTAGAGCGCCCGTCCGATGGCGTCTCCGTCGAGGCTCTCGTAGAGGAACGAAATGTCCGCAGCGAAGGGGACCGGGAATCTCTGGTCGATCGGCAGACGGCTCCACACGGCATGAGGCAGCAGGCCGGCGCGGCACAGGGCGCGCAGGGCCGCGCGGGAGGGCGGAAAACGCATCAGCAGGTGCTTGGCCCTGACGAGAAGTGCGCGGAGCCGCGACTCCGCGGCGATCGCCGGCTCTTCGGCGGCGATCGCGGAATGGATCGCGGCGCGCAGCTCGTCGAGATCGACCGGTTTCTGAAGCGTGTCGAAGTCGTGGCCGAGGGAGGTCGAGAGCGCGGTCTCCGGCACGGCCGTCATGCCGACGACCAGAACGTCCGGATCCGCGGAGCGGATCTTGCGGAGCAACTCGGCACCCGACGAATCGGGGGGCGTGACATCGATGAGAGCGACCTCGAAGCCCCCGCGCCCGATCACCGAAAGAGCCTGCTCGGGATCGCTCAGCAGCTGTGCGTGATGGCCCGCATCGGCGAGGAGGCCCTTCGTCTCGACGTTGCTCTCCTCATCGCGGTCGACGACCAGGATGTTCAGCGGCCTCCGGCTTCCCATGCATTCCTCCAACCGAAACGCGATCGGCGACGCCCGCCGGCACCATCGGGGCTTCGAGCCGCCCCAGCAGCGTGTCACTCCGGCCCCCAACCACCCTGAATCTCAGGGGGATCGGGGATCGAGCAGGTCCCTGTGGAAGCTCTTCGGGATTCCAGTGCGACTGCATGAGTCCGAAATCGCGCCCTCCCCGCGAGGATTCGGCGCGAGGCGGAATGCTGAATGAATCCAAGGAGTTCACATGGGACACGGCAGCATGTCGTAGAATCCTGCGAGCGCCCGGAATGACGACCGCCGATTCCACCATCCGCTGCCCGTCCTGCGGGCAGGAGAACCGCCAGGGACGGCGCTTCTGTGCCCAGTGCGGCGTGCGCTTCCATCCCGTGTGTGGGTCGTGCGGTGCACGGAACGAAGCCGGCGAGCGGTTCTGCGGCGAATGCGGGACCCCCCTCGAGGCACGGGGCGCGGCGGCGACCGCTTCGTCTGCGGCGCCGGTCTCGGGCGTCGCAGATGAAGGATCGGGGCCGCCCTCCGCTTCGGGCTCTTCCCCTGCGGCGCCCTCATCCGTTTCCGCTGGGCGCTACGAACTCCTGCGCTTTCTGGGGGAAGGTGCCAAGAAGCGCGTCTTTCTCGCCCGCGACACCAAGCTCGACCGGCAGGTCGCCATTGCGCTCGTGAAGACCGACGGCCTCGATGCATCGGGGCTCGCTCGCGTTCGCCGCGAGGCCGAGGCGATGGGCAAGCTGGGCGACCACCAGAACGTGGTGACCGTCTTCGACGTGGAGGAAGAGGACGACTGTGTCTTCATCGTGAGCCGCTACGTGGGTGGGGGCGACGTGGAGAAGCAGCTGCTCGACGCAACCGACCACCGGATGCCCAGCGAGCGCGCGCTCGTCATCGCCATCGACGTCGCCCGCGCCCTGGATCACGCCCACCACCGAGGGGTCGTCCACCGCGACGTGAAGCCCGGGAACATCTGGCTCGCCGAAGATGGTCACGCGCTGCTCGGCGATTTCGGGCTGGCTTCGCTGGAAGGTCGCGAGCGCTTGACCCAGGAGGGCACGATGCTCGGCACGGTGGCCTACATGCCCCCGGAGCAGGCCCTGGGCCGGAAGGCCGACCACCGCAGCGATCTCTACGCACTCGGCGCCACCCTCTACGAGATCCTCGCCGGGTGCCCCCCCTTCCGGGGCGAAGACATGGTGGGAGTCGTCGCCCAGCACATCAACTCTCCGCCGGTGCGTCCGTCGTGGCACGAGAAGAGCGTATCCAGGGAACTCGATGCGCTGGTGTTGCGGCTTCTCGCGAAAGACCCGGACGAGCGCCCGCAGTCCGCGAGCGAGGTCGTCGCGAGCCTCGAAGAGCTCGCTCGTCAGGAAGCGACCCGCACGGGCTCGACACACGACTCCCGCTCCCAGGAGACGCTCCCTCCGGCAACCCTGGGGCTCTTCGTCGGCCGCGACCGCGAATCGACGCAGCTCCAGGGGATCTTCACGCGCACGCTCTCCGGTGAGGGTTTCGTCGCCATGATCGTCGGCGAGCCCGGCATCGGAAAGACGCGATTCAGCGTGGAATTCACGGTGCACGCGAAGCTGCGCGGCGCCCAGGTCTTCACCGGGCCCTGCTACGAGGGCGAAGCCTCGGTCTCGTATCTGCCCTTCATCGAGGCGCTGCGCGAGTACGTCCGCGCCACCGACGATGACGAGCTGCTTCGGAGCGAGCTCGGGCGAGGCGCACCGGAGCTCGCGATCATGCTGCCCGATATCCGGGAGCGGCTCCCCGACCTCCCAGAGGCCGCACCCCTGGAAGGCGATGCGGAGCGCCAGCGCCTCTTCGACAGCATGACGACCTTCCTCAGGCGCGCCTCTGCGCGAGCTCCGCTGGTCCTGATCCTGGACGATCTGCACTGGGCGGACAAGCCGACGCTGCTGCTCCTGCTGCACCTCGCGCGGCGCATTCGGCGCGACCGCATCCTGCTCCTGGGCACCTACCGCGAAACCGAACTCGAGCGCACGCATCCGCTGACCGAGACGATGGCGACGCTGCGGAGCGACGGCCTCTACGAGCGCATCCTGCTGCGCGGACTCAGCCTCGACGGCGTCCGCGCGCTGCTCGAGGCTCGCTCCGGACACGAGGTTCCACCGCGTTTCGTCGAGCGCATCCTCGAGGAGACCGAAGGCAATCCGTTCTTCGTCGAAGAAGTGGTGAAGCACCTGATCGAGACCGAGGTGATCCGGCGCGAGGGCGGCACCTGGGTGGGCGACTTCAGCGTCATCGAACGCAGCATTCCCGAGGGTGTGCGCGAGGTGATCGGCCATCGCCTCACGCGTCTGTCGGAGCCATGCAACGCCATGCTCACCGTGGGCGCCGCCATGAGCGGCGGCTTCGACTTCCAGATCCTGAGAGCGGTGTTGGAAGGCGACGACGATGCGCTGCTGGACCAGCTCGACGAGGCGCTCCGCGCCCAGGTTATCCGCGAGCGCCGGGACGGGGGACGCACCCTCTACGAGTTCAGCCACGCGCTGATCCGGCAGACGCTCTACCAGGAGCTCAGCACGCCGCGCCGCGTCCGGCTGCACCGCCTGATCGGCGAAGCGATGGAACGCCTCTACGGTCTCGCCGCGGGGCCGCACCTCGCCGAGATCGCCCATCACTGCTTCCAGGGTGCCCCCGGCGGGGACGTCGACAAGGCGGTGGCCACGTCGAAACGTGCAGCCGAGCAGGCGCGCCAGTCGTTGGCGTGGGAGGACGCGGCCGGACACGCCGCGCGAGCCCTCGAAGCCTTCGAAATGAAGGCCGTCGGGGACGAGGCGCAGCTCTTCGATCTGATCTTTTCCGTGGGCGATCTCCAGCGCCTGGCCGGAGAGCGAAACCAGTCTCGCCAGACCCTCTCCCGGGCGATCGACGTGGCGCGACGGACCGGGGACTCGGAACGCCTCGGTCGAGCGGTTCTCTCCTATGCCGGAGAGGACGTCACGGTCCAGTTCGACTCGCCGGACGTGATCGAGGTGCTGGAGGACGCGCTGACTCGCCTAGCCCCGGCCGACAGCGCGCAGCGATCGCGCCTGCTTTCGCGGCTCGCCGTCGGCCTGATCTTCAGCCGTGTCCCCGAGCGAGCTTCGAAGCTGGCGGGCGAGGCCGTCGAGATGGCGCGGCGCCTCGACGATCCCGCGACCCTGTGCCGGGCGCTCATCATCGACGGAATCGTCTCCCTCGACCAGGGCAGTCTCGAGAGAAACATCGCGCTGGGCCGCGAGCAGCGCGAGCTGGCTCTACGCGCCGGGTCCTCCGAGCTCGTCGTGAACGCATCCTTTCGAAACATCTTCAATACGCTGCATCTCGGCGACGGGGATCAGTTCGACGCCGCCGTCGAGGAGTACGGGCAGCTCGCGGAGAATCTGCGTCAGCCGTCGTTGGCCTGGTTCGCCGCCAGCCATCGAGCCCTGCTCGCGATTCTTCGCGGGCCCATGGACGAGGCCGCCCGGCTCATCGAAGAAGCCCGCGAGGCGGGTGAGCGCGGGGAGAACCCGCTGGCTCCATTCTTCTATGAGGCGCAGCGCTCCCTCGTGGATCTCGAGTGCGGATCCGAGCAGGCGGCGAATGAGCGACTCCTCGACATGTGGGCGACGCCGATCGGAAAGGCGGCGCATCAGGGCGCGTCGATGGGAACGACCCTGATCCGGATGGGGCGGATCGAAGCTGCGAGAGAGATCTTCGAAGCGACCGCGAGCCGGCATTTCGATGACATCCATCGGGACGGAAACTGGCACGGCCGCATCTTCGTGACGGCTCAGACCTGCCTCGAGCTGGGGGACCGGGAGCGGGCGGCGGAGCTCTACGATCTGCTGCTTCCCAGTGCCGACTTCGCGGCTACCGCGGGGCCCATCTCGATCTACTACGGGCCGGTGACGCAAATCCTGGCACGGCTCGCTGCGCTCTGTGGACGTCGCGACGAGTGCGTCCAACACTTCGGGGCCTCGATCGAGAAGACCCAGAGGCTGCGCTTCCCCGTGCAGCTGGCGAGCTTCCGCCTCGAGTACGCGACGGCGCTGTTCGATTTCGGGGGGCCCGGTGATCGCGAGCGCGCACTCGAGCTCAGCACCCAGGCGCTCCTCGGCGCCGAGGGGCTCGGAATGAAGACGTGTGTCGAGAGGGCTCTCGCCCTCAAGCTCCGGATCCAGGGCGCGGAGACGAGCGGCGTGAAGCGATCGGTCTATGTCGTGGCCGAGGCGGTCGAGTCGCGGCGTCCCGACCTGGCCCCCCATGCCGCACCCGACGGCACCGTGACGCTGATGTTCAGCGACATGCAGGGCTTCACCGCCATGACCGAGCGCCTGGGCGACTTGAAGGCGCGCGACGTCATCCGCGACCACAACAGCATCGTGCGCAAGAACCTCGCGGTGCACGGGGGCTACGAGGTAGAGCTGCGGGGGGACGGCTTCCTGCTCGCCTTCCAGAGCGCGCGCCAGGCGCTGCTCTGCGCCATCGCCATGCAGCAGGCCTTCGCGCGCTACAGCGAGGAGAACGTCGACGAGCCGATCCGCATCCGCATCGGCATCCACACGGGCGAAGCCCTCCGCGACGCGGACAAGTTCTTCGGCAAGACCGTGATCCTCGCGGCGCGCATCGCCGCCCAGGCGAACGGAGGGCAGATCCTCGTGTCGTCGCTCCTCAAGCAGCTCACCGAGAGCGTGGGCGACGTGCGCTTCGGAGCCACGCGCGAGATCTGCCTGAAGGGGATCAGCGAGCCACAGCAGGTGGTGGACGTGAGATGGGAGTAGCCAGCCGCGGCCGCCTGGGGCTCCGCTTGGATCGTTTCCACCGGGAATCACAGAGGCCGAAGCCGCCGTCCCAACAGCGAAGGGGTCTCAACGCGTGCGTCGAGACCTCTCGGTGAACCTGGAGCGGGAAACGGGACTCGAACCCGCGACCCTCAGCTTGGGAAGCTGATGCTCTACCAACTGAGCTATTCCCGCCCGGCCGCTAGCATCGCACCGGCCACCACGGGCGGCAAGCGGCGGCGCCCGCCGCGCTGATTCCGGCGCGCTGTCGCGCGGATTCGCCTTCAGGTATACAGCGCCGGGTGAGGGTTCTGGCAAGCGCGGACGATTGG
>JBHHVG010000208.1:0-5916 GCA_046754165.1 Myxococcota bacterium | reverse complement strand
GGCCGGCTCGTCGCAGCGCGTGAGGACGTCGGTCGTCACAACGCGGTGGACAAGGTGATCGGCTGGGCCCTTGCGGCCGGCCGGGTTCCGCTGGCCGGGCACGGCCTGCTGGTGTCGGGGCGCTGCTCGTTCGAGATCGTCCAGAAGGCCGTCGCCGCGGGCATTCCCCTGATCGCGGCGGTCTCGGCTCCGACGTCGCTGGCGGTTCGCTTCGCCGAGGAGGCCGGTATCACCCTGGTCGGATTCCTGCGCGGGCGCGGACTCAACGTGTACTGCGGTCACCACCGGATCGCCGGAAGTGGCGTGGCGTGAAGGAGACGGGTCCGCGGCGGGGAACGCGAGCCGCAGCGCCGAGATCGGATGACGCGGAGCCGGCGGCTGGCGGCATTCCGTCGGTGTTCACGGCGGTCCGGCGCGCAACCCGGGAGATGGGCGTGCGGCGGAGCGTCCATGTCCTGTCGTTGCTCAACCAGACACGCGGCTTCGACTGCCCGGGCTGCGCCTGGCCGGATCCGGGCGACCGCGGGACCATCGAGTTCTGCGAGAACGGAGCGAAGGCCGTCGCGCACGAGGCGACGGTGGCCCGGCTCGACGCGGACTTCGCCAAGCGCCATGCGCTGACCCGGCTCGCGGCGAAGTCGGACTACTGGCTGGAGCGACAGGGACGCCTCACGGAGCCGTTGTGGAAGCCCCGTGGTGCCGACCACTACCAGCCGGTGTCCTGGGACGACGCCAACGCGCGCATCGCCGGAGCGCTGCGCGACCTGCCTTCTCCGGACCAGGCGATCTTCTACACGTCGGGCCGCACGAGCAACGAGGCGGCGTTCCTGTATCAGCTCCTGGCGCGGCTGTTCGGCACCAACAACCTCCCGGATTGTTCCAACATGTGCCACGAGTCGAGCGGGACGGGGCTCACGGAGGTGATCGGAGTCAGCAAGGGCACGGTGGGGCTCGGGGACTTCGAACGGGCCGGCGCCATCTTCGTGATCGGCCAGAACCCCGGAACGAACCATCCCCGCATGTTGACCGCGCTGTTGGCCGCCCGACGGCAAGGCTGCCGCATCGTCAGCATCAACCCACTGAAGGAGCGCGGCCTGGTGCGGTTCGCCCACCCGCAGGACGCTCGATCGATGCTGCGCGGCGGCGAGCCGATCTCGGACCTCTACCTCCAGGTCCGCGTGGGCGGAGACATCGCGCTTCTCAAGGGGATCATGCGCGAGGTGCTCGCGGCCGAGGCGCGGGCTCCCGGGAGGGTGTGCGACTGGCGCTTCATTCGCGACCACACCGAGGGTCTCGATGCCCTGCGTCGGGACCTGGAAGGCCACTCCTGGTCCGATCTCGAGCGGGAGAGCGGCGTAGAGCGCGCGGACATGCGCCGGGCCGCGAACATCTACATCGAGGCGGACGGCGTCATCGCGTGTTGGGCCATGGGGCTGACCCAGCAGCGCCACGGGGTCGCCAATGTCCAGGAGATCATCAATCTGCTGCTGCTGCGCGGGAACATCGGAAGACCGGGAGCCGGGCCCTGCCCGGTGCGTGGCCACAGCAACGTGCAGGGCGACCGCACCATGGGAATCACCGAGAAGCCCCGCGCCGAATTCCTGGCGCGGCTGGGGGAGGAGTTCGGGTTCTCACCGCCGCCGGCGCCGGGGTTCGACACCGTCGACGCGATTCGCGCCATGCGCGACGGTCGCGCCCGGGTGTTCATCGGAATGGGCGGAAACTTCGCCGCCGCCACGCCGGACGCCGAGGTGACCGCCGAGGCGCTGAGGCGCTGCACGCTCACGGTCCAGGTGTCGACCAAGCTCAACCGTTCCCATCTGGTGTGCGGCGAGGAGGCGATCATCCTGCCGTGCCTGGGTCGGACCGAGATCGACCGCCAGGCCTCCGGGGAGCAGTTCGTCACGGTCGAAGACTCCATGAGCGTCGTGCACCGCTCGCAGGGCTCCCTGGCGCCCGCGTCGGAGCATCTCCGCAGCGAGCCGGCGATCGTGGCGGGGCTGGCGACCGCGCTCGATCCGAATCTGGGGGGCGTGCCGTGGCGCAAGCTCGTCGCCAACTACGACCGGATCCGCGACCACATCGAGGGGGTGATCCCCGGCTTCGAGGACTACAACCGCCGGGTCCGACGCGCCAGCGGATTCGTGTTGCCGAGCGCTGCGCGAATGCGCGCGTTCGAGACACCCGGGGGCAAGGCGTTGTTCAGCTGTCATCCGCTTCCCGAGAGTCGCCTCGCTCCCGGACGGCTGCGCATGACGACGATTCGCAGCCACGATCAGTTCAACACGACGATCTACGGCTTCGACGACCGCTATCGCGGGATCCGAGGAGATCGACGAGTGATCTTCGTGAACGCGTCGGATGCCGGCGAGCAGGGAGTCGCGGACGGCGACGAGGTCGACGTCACCAGCCACTTCGACGGCGAACGACGCGTGCTGACCAAGATCCGCGTGGTCATCTACGACGTTCCGAAGGGCTGTGCGGCCATGTACTACCCCGAGGCGAACCCGCTGGTCGCCCTCGGCAGCATGGCCGAGAAGAGCCAGACTCCCGCATACAAGAATGTCGAGATCTCGGTATCACCGTCGGGAACGAGCCGCAGCGGCTCCCCGTCTCCGTCGTGACGATCAGGGGAAGACGACGCGGGTCTCGTGGAGCTCCCAGCGGTCGAAGATGCCCCGGGTGACGTAGGGGTCGCCCTCGGCGATGGCGCGCGCGGCCTCGAGATCGTCGGCTTCGAACACGATCAGGCTGCCGATCGGTGTGCCTTCCTCGCCGATCAACGGGCCCGCATGACGGATTCGGTCGGCCGCCGCAAGGCCCTTCAGGCCCTCGATGTGGGCCGGGCGATGCTCCGGACGCAGCTCGCCGCCGCGGGGGCCGTCGTAGCCGATGAACGCGAAGAAGGGCATCGGAATCCTCCGGGATCTACGGACGGTCGCCGTGGCTCGCGCCGGAGAGGACGCGTCGCGCCGCGCGCAGCAGGGTCGGTGGGGAGAAGGGTTTCTGGATCAGGTCGATGTCGCTCGCGACGACGCCGTGCCGAGACAGGGTGTCCTCGGAGAATCCCGACACGAAGAGGACCTCGAGATCCGGCTGGAGCCGCTTGAGCAGCTGGGACAGCTCGTGCCCGTCCATTCGCGGCAACACCACGTCGGTGACGAGCAGATCGATCGGGTCGCCGTGACCCGCGGCGACCTGGAGCGCGTCGGTTCCCGACGCCGCGGCGAGCACGGTGTAGCCCTGCTTTTCGAAGTAGCGCCGCATGAGATTCCGGACGGTGTCGGAATCCTCCACGAGCAGGATCGTCTCGTGTCCCCGCAGCTCGTCGCCGCTCTCGAGCGGCGCGGGCGCCATCGGCTCCTCGTCGACCTGCGGAAGGTAGACGGTGAAGGTGGAGCCCTCGCCCGGGCGGCTCTCCACGCGGATTTCGCCGCCGCTCTGGCGGATGATGCCGTAGACCGTGGCGAGCCCGAGGCCCGTTCCCTTGTTCACCTCCTTCGTCGTGAAGAAGGGCTCGAAGATCTTCGACACGATCTGCGGCCTCATGCCTTCCCCGGTGTCCTGGACCGTCAGGGTGACGTAGTCCGCAGGGGCGACCCCCGGATGCGTGCGGCCGTCGTCGTCGCGGACCGAGAGGTTGGCGGTTGCGATCTCCAGACGGCCACCCTGGGGCATCGCGTCCCGGGCGTTCACCGACAAGTTCATCACGAGCTGCTCGAGCTGGCCTGGATCCAGCCGGACCCAGGGTCGATGGGCGTCCAACCGGGTGGAGAGATCGATGTCCTCTCCGATCAGACGCCGAAGCAGGCTCTCGACGTCCGCGACCAGGGAGTTGAGATCCAGCACCTTTGGCGCCAGCACCTGACGTCGGCTGAACGCCAGGAGCTGGCGCGTCAGCCCCGCGGCGCGTTCGGCGGCGCGAATGATCTCCTCGGCGTCGTTGCGCAGAGGCTCCGCGTCACCGATTTCCTCGAGGAGCAGATCGCCGTAGCCGGTGATGGCGGTGAGCAGGTTGTTGAAGTCGTGGGCGACGCCGCCGGCCAGGCGACCGATGGCCTCCATCTTCTGCGCGTGGAGAAGCTGTTCCTGGCTCTGCCGCAGGGCTTCTTCGGCGAGCTTGCGGCGGGTGATGTCGCGGAAGAACGCGAGCAGCAGCTCTTCGCCGCTGATGCTCTCGTATTGCTTCAGGTTGATCTCGACCCATCGCCAGCCGCCGTCTCGGTGGCGCAGACGCAGTGGCGGCCATTCGCGCGTGACGGACGCGACGGCTTCTGCGACGGCCACGCGTGCGCTCTCCCGGTCTTCTGGATGGACGACGTCGAGCCAGAAGCCCTCGAGCAGCTCGTCGGGGCTGTAGCCGAGCTGACGCTGGAAGTTCGGGCTCACGTACGCGAAACGTCCATCGGAATCGAACTCTGCGATCAGGTCGTAGGCGCTCTCGACGAGCAGGCGATGGCGGGCCTCGCTCTCGCGCAGCAGCTTCTCCGAGCGGATTCGTTCACTGATGTCGCGAGCGACGATCGCCAACACCTCACCGCCCTCATGGCGCTGCGTCGCAACCAGGAAGACGTGCGCCAGTGTCGCGATATGGGCGCCGCTCATCCGGTGTCGCAGCTGGAAGTCACCCTCCCAGTGGTGGGACTGCTGGGCCGTCGGAACCACGGTGAAACGCATGTCCTGGGCGTCCTCGGCGCAGAGGAAGTCGAAGATCGTGAGGTCGCGGATCCGGTCGGTTTCCCGCACGCCGACCAGCTCGCGGCCGGCGTCGTTGAGGAAAAGCAGACGCCCGTCGGCGTCCATCATCGCGATGAGCTCGGAGCTGTTCTCCACCACCGAGCTGAGCCGACGGCGCTCGTCTTCCATCTCCAGCCGGTCCGAGATGTCGCGGCTGATCATCACCGCGCGGATCTCGCCGTTCGACGTGTGAAAAGCCGTGGCGGTCGCGTCCATCCAGCGCCACGCGCCCTCGCGGTTTCGCATGCGGTAGACCAGCGCCTCCGACTCGCCGGTGCTCATCATCTTCGTGATGCGCTCGGTGACGACTTTCTGGTCCTCCGGATGCACGACTTCGGATCTTCGCTCCGCGGTGAAGTGCTCCGGGGGGAAGCCCGTGATCTCCGCCACGTTGGGCGAGACGTAGAGGGCTCTTCCGCTCGCATCGATCTCGGTGATGATGTCCCGGGAGCTCCGGGTAATCGCGTCGAACCGCTCCTGGGTGAGGGCGCGCTCGTTCTCGGCGAGCTTTCTCTCGGTGATGTCCTGGCAGGCGCCGTACCAGTGCAGTGAACCGTCTTCGTCGCGGATCACGCGGGCGTGCTCGCGGATCCAGCGCAGCTCGCCGGATTTCCGGAGGATGCGGTACTCGTGGATCAGGCTGCCGGTGTTGATGGCCGTGACGAACTGCTCCCGGCGGATCGCGTGGTCGTCCGGATGGACGAGCTGCTCCCACTGCGCTTCCGAGAGCTCATCGGGCTCGTAGCCAGTGATGCGATTGAACGCCTCGGAGATCCACTCGCGTTCCATCGTGCCGTCCGCGTCGACCCGGACGGAGAAGTGATAGTCGGATGTCAGCTCCGAGACGATTCGGTAACGCTCTTCGCTGATGCGCAGCGCTTCCTGGGCGCGGGTGTAGGCCGTGATGTCCGTGGCAGTGCCGAGCAGCGCGGCGATCTCTCTGTCGGATGTCCTGGACAATACGCGGCTTCGCAGGCGAAGCCAGCGCCACTCGCCGTTTTCGTGGCGGAAGCGGCACTCTCGCTCGACGACCTCGGAGCCGGACACCTGCGCGATCCGATTCGAGTAATCCGCGAAGCCCTGACGATCGTCTGGGTGGATCCGGCGTTCGACGAATTCGCCACCGCGGCCCGTGACGTCGGCGGCCGTCAGGCCGAGTGTCGCCTCGATCGCATCGTT
>JBHHVG010000207.1:0-5924 GCA_046754165.1 Myxococcota bacterium | reverse complement strand
AACGGCACTCTCGTCAGGAACAGATCGGGAATCTGCCGCTGGCCGAGATCGGCCTGGTAGTCGATCCCCAGCTCCTCGGCCAGACGCTCGAGCTTGTCGTCACTCTCACTCACGGCTGCGGCCTCTCACGCGCCGTCACCCGGCGGCGAAGCGATCTGCTCACGGGAAGCACGACACCAGGCGGCGTTGTCGAGCTGCGTGCCGGGAAGCAGCGCCCGGATCAAGCCGAGATGGGCGACGACGGCGACGCAGCGCCCGGGGTGCCGTGCGGCGATGTCCAGCAGTGCCGGGTGCCCGCGGTCGCAGACGTCGGCGCGGCTCTCGCCACCGCCGGCCCGCGCGCCGGGCGCGCCGCTCTCGAAGCGTCGCAGCTCCCCTGCGTCCAGCGCCTCGATCTCCCCGCGCGTTCGTCCCGTCCAGCGGCCCACGTCGAGCTCGCGCAGACGCGGATCGGATTCGGCCTCGAGACCGAGGGCCTCCCCGAGAATGGCGGCGGTCTCCGCAGCCCGTGCCAGGTCGCTCGCGACGATCACGTCGATCCCCTCGTTTGCGAGCTGCAAGGCGAGGCGCGTCGCCTGCGTTCGGCCCCGCTTCGAGAGCGGCGGATCGCCCTGCCCCTGCCAACGTCCCGCTGCGTTCCAGGTGGATTCACCGTGTCGAATCAGTACGAACCGGGCGTCGCTCACGGCATCGACACGATACCGGCTCCCCGTCGGCCGGGAAACCAGCATGCCTCGTTCGCCCCGTCGAGCGGGGGGTGCGACACCGGGGTGGAACCCTCCCGAACGCTACGAACGCGCGCCGAGCCGACGGACCAGCCGACGGACCGGAACCGCGAGAGCGAACCCCAACACCATGGGCGCCAACGCGTGCCCGACGAGCGCGTGCAGCGGCCCGCCGACGCGGCAGCTGACGTGCACCACGACCGCGCCCAGCGCGACGGTCGCCGTCACCGCGAGACCCGCGTTCACCAGGGGGTGGGCCGCGGCGCCGCGCGCGAGGAAGAACGCGGCGACGAGGATCGGCAACATCGCCAGCCCGCCGGCCTTCCCGAGACAGGCCGCCCCGGTGGCCAGGTCCGACGCGGCGTGCGAGGACGAACCGGCGAGCGCCCAGAGCCCGCCTCCGGCGGCAAGGGCCACGCCGATCACGGTTGCCGCCGCGCCCGCGCGCGCGACCCCTTCCCGACCCGGCACTGCGTCCGCGAGCGCGTACGGCGTGCCACCGGCGCCGATCAGCGCCAGGCCGACGAGGATCGACACGAAGCGCGGGTCTCCCCACGGAATCGTCGAGATGGTCTGAGTCAACGCCGGGACCATCGCGAACATGCCCACAGCCGCGAGCAGCCAGGCCGCGACGAGCACCAGCGTGACGCTGCGCAAGCGCGGAATGGGACGCACGGGCGGCGGCGCCTGGGCGAGATCGTGAATCAACTGATCCGTCGAACGTCGGGTCATGCCTCGGCCTCTTCGAGCAGCAGCCGCAGGGCGCGATAGCCGCGGTGGGCGCGCACCTTGAGCGCCGACTTCGACACGCCCGCCCGGACGGACGCCTCGGCGATGGACAGGCCCTCGACGTGGATCATCAGCACCGCCTGCCGCTGCGCCGTGGGCAGCCGCTCGAGCGCACCCTGGAGCTCGGCGCTCAAGCCATTCTCGCGGGGCTCCGCCGCCTCGACCGCCGGCTCGGGAACGCCCTCGGCCTCCAGTGAGACCTCCCGCCGTCCGCGGCGCCCCCACTCGCGGATGGCGTCGACCACCGCGTTGCGCGTGACGGCGTTGATCCAGGGCAGGAACGGCCGCTCCGGCCGATAGGTCGCCCGCGCGCGATGAAGGGACACGAAAACGTTTTGCACCACGTCCTCCACGGCGCTCGCATCGAAGATGCGCCGCTGCACTTGCCTTCGGACGTGCGGAATGAGCTCGCGCAGCAGCTTTTCATAGGACGCGGAGTCGCCCTTCTGGGCCGCGACCATCCAGATGGACCAGCGCTGGTCGCGTTCCTGGCGCATTCCGCGTCCCTCTTCCATACGGCCGCGACGTGGCTCCGGTTACAGGCGCCGAACGTAACCGCGCGGGAAGCCGGAGCGTAACGGGGGGCAGGCGCAGTGGGCAACCAGACCGAGGCGGGACCGATGGATTGGACGACGGAATCCGGGCGGGAGGAGGCGGAACCGGCGCGTTTCGAAGCCCTTCCCCGCCTGGACGCCAGCGATCATGTGTTGCCGCTGCGGGATCCCGTCGCGATGGGCGACCTGCTGACCCGCCTCGAACCGCGCCTGTGCGCGGTCGCGCTGGGTTTCACCCGCGATCCCGACGCCGCCCGCGACGTGGTCCAGAACGCCTTCGAGAAGGTGCTGCGCCACGGCCACAAATTCCTCGGACACTCCCGGGTCACGACCTGGATCCACCGGATCGTGGCCAATGAGGCGCTGATGTGGCTGCGCTCCCAGCGCCGCCGGAACGACGTGGGCTGGGACGAAGAGGACGAGGGGATCGAGATCGCCGCCGATCCCGCGCCGAGCCCCCTCGAGCATCTCGAACACGCGCGGCGCACGTCGCGACTGCGCAACGGGCTGACCGAGCTCAGTGCCGACGAGAGCAACGTGATGCGGCGCTGCGCGATCGAAGGCCTGAGCTACGCGGAGTACGGCGCCGAGAACGGGCTGCACGTCGCCGCCGTGAAGAGCCGTGCCTTCCGGGCGCGGCGGCGGCTGGCCAGGTTGCTCCGGGAGTAGTCGGCAGGGCATTTTTTTTGACACCTCCACCGGGCCAACCGCTACTTCCACAGCAGGGCGCCCACCTCCCTGCGCCCGCAAGCGGAGCCCTGTGTTGCAACGCCGTCGCTTCGACCACCTGATCGTCGAGATATCCGTGGCCCTCGACCGCAGCCTCCCCCGCTACCCGCTGTGGCTCACGCTCAAGGATCTCGGCATGGAGCCCGAGCGGTTGACCCGCGAGGCGGCGATCGCTTTCTGCGACAACCACTTGCAGGAGTTTCTTGCGCATCTGGGATACCGCCTGTCTCCGCGGCGGCACAAGCGGCTGCTGCGCACGGTGGCGCGCTTCGACCCGGCCCAGATCACACCCACCGAACGCATGGCACGGATCTAGCCGCCGGCTCCGGGCGACCCCGCCGCGATCTGCTCGAGGGAGTGCTCGAGGGCGGCGAGGGCCCGGGCGCGGTGGGAGATGCGGTTCTTTTCCCGGGGCGGCAGCGACGCCATCGTCGCGCCACCAGAAACCTCGAAGACTGGGTCGTAACCGAAGCCGCCGGTGCCGCGGGGGGCCCTCAGGATCCGTCCGCTGCACTCCCCCCGGGCCGTCACGAGCGGCCCGTCCGCCTGTGCCAGGGCGGCGACGCACACGAAGCGCGCGGCCCTCTCGCTCTCGCGAAAGTCCGCGAGCGCCTCCAGCAGCGCCGCGGTCCGGCCGCGGGCGTCGAGGCGCGGGCCGCCGAAACGGGCAGAGCGCGGCCCCGGCGCGCCTCCGAGCGCATCGACCTCGAGACCCGAGTCGTCGGCTAGGGCCGGCAGCCCCAGGGCCCGCGCAGCGGCCAGCGCCTTCGCGGCGGCGTTGGCCTCGTAGTCGTCCCCCTCCGGCGGGAAGGCGACCTTCGGAAACGCGTCGAGGCCCAGCAGCTCCAGCGGGATCCCCGCCAGGATCTCCCGGAACTCCCGCAGCTTGCCCGGGTTCGACGTGGCGACGACGATGGCCCGGCGGCCCGCGGCCGCGGGCCGCGCCATCATGTCGCGCCGGCGTCCGCGGCCCGCCGCTGGTGAAGGCTGAGCTGCGCGATGCCGCCGAGGGCGAGTGCCGTCAGGGCGTCGAGATCGTCCCGCGAGAAGGTGCCGTCCTCCCCGGTTCCCTGAACCTCCACGAAGCGACCACCACCCGTCGCCACGACGTTCATGTCGACCTCCGCGGACGAGTCCTCCTCGTACGGCAGGTCGAGCACGATCTCGCCGCGCACGATCCCGACCGAGACCGCCGCGACGGAGTCGCGCAGGGGCGTCTGCTCGAGGTCGCCTCGGCGCAGCAGCCGGCGAACGGCGAGGTCGAGCGCGGTGTACGCCCCCGTGATCGATGCGCAGCGGGTCCCGCCATCGGCCTGGAGCACGTCGCAGTCGATCCACAGCGTGCGCTCGCCGAGCAGCGCGAGGTCCGTCACCGCGCGCAGGCTGCGGCCGATCAGCCGCTGGATCTCGAGCGTCCTTCCGGACGGTCGCCCCCTTGACGCCTCCCGCTGACCGCGGGTGTCGGTGGAGCCTGGCAACATCGAGTACTCGGCGGTGACCCAGCCGCGACCGGATCCCCTCAGGAAGCGCGGCACCCCTTCCTCCTCGCACACCGTGCACAGCACTTTCGTCCGACCCATCTGGCAGAGCACGGACGCCAGCGGGTTCTCGGTGAAGTCGGGATCGAGACACACGGGACGCAGCTCGTCGGGCCGACGGCCGTCGCTCCTCACCGCTCGACTCCGCGCCGGGCGTCGAAACGGCGCCCGAACTCCCGCACCGCGTCGCCGAGGGCGACGGCAATCGCCTGGCGCGCGCGGCTTCCGCGCAGCCGTTTCGCCTCTGCCGGATTGGTGACGAAGCCGATCTCGACCAGGGACGATGGCATCTGGACTCCCTGGAGCACGACGAAGGGCGCCTGCTTGACGCCGCGGGAGCGATTCGCGTCGCCGCCGGCCAGACCCGATTGTGCGAGCCTGGCGAACTCGTTCGACTCCTTCAGATAGTCCGACGCGAAGAGGTCTCCGATGATCGCGTTCAGCGGATCGATCATGGCCGGGATCGCCGCCGCCCCGCCGAACACCTCGTTCTCGCGCTCCGCCACCCCGAGGGCATAGTCGTCGGTCGCATCGAGAGAGAGAAAGAACGTCTCCACCCCGCTCACCTCCGTGTCCTTCGTGGCGTTGGCGTGGATCGAGATGAACAGGTCGCCGCGGGCGTCGTTGGCGATGGCAAAGCGCTCCTCCAGGGAGACGAAGCGATCGTCGTTTCGCGTCATCACCACGCGCAGGTCCTGCCGCCGCAGCACCTCGGCGAGGCGCCGCCCGACGTCGAGAACGAGCTTCTTCTCGACCAGGCCTCGCCCGCCCCGCGCGCCCTCGTCTTCGCCGCCGTGGCCCGCGTCGAGCACCACGGTGTCGAAGCGATCGCCCGGGCGATCGCCGGCGCCGGCGATCCCCAGTGCCACACAACCCGCCAGCGGGAACACGATCCAAGCCGCGCGCACGAACAGCCCCCCCGGCAGCCGACGGTACCACGAGTTTTGACGCGGCGCGGGCCAGAGCGGTACGGTCGCGAAATGCGCTTGCAGCTGGCCTACGGCAGCGGCGAGATCGAGGTGACCGTCCCGTCGGGAGTTCCGGTCGATGTTCTCGAGAAGCATCCGGTCCCGCCGCTGGTGGACCCCGACGCCGCGATCCGTCGCCGCCTGGTGACGCCCACCGGCGCCCGACCCCTGCACGAGCTGGCGCGCGGGCGCCGGGACGCGGTGATCGTCGTGTCCGATGGGACGCGTCCGGTCCCCAACGCGGTGCTGCTGCCGCCGATCCTCGACAGCCTGCGGGACGCGGGGCTCCCTCCGGAGGCGGTGACGGTCCAGGTCGCCACGGGACTCCACCGCCTCAACACTCCCGACGAGCAGCACGACGCGCGCGATGCAGCATCGCACCAGGACCTCGGCCAGACGGCCGGCGGGATCCCGATCCTGATCGACCGCTTCTTCCTGGCTGCGGACCTGCGCATCCTCACCGGCCTGATCGAGCCCCATCTGATGGCGGGTTACTCCGGCGGACGCAAGGCCGTCTGTCCCGGACTCGCCGCGGTAGATACCGTGCGCGTGGCCCACGGCCCGGCGATGCTCGAGGGATTCATCGGGCCCGGCCTCGTCGCCGGCAACCCCCTTCACGAG
>JBHHVG010000206.1:0-5951 GCA_046754165.1 Myxococcota bacterium | reverse complement strand
CTTCGTGGGCCTCATCGAGCCCAGGCTGTCGGACAGGGACAGCGACCGCGCAGCCCTGGCCGGTCTGCGCGCGGCGATCGACAACCTGGAAGATCTGGCGCGGCTCACTCTCGACGCCAAGACCAACGGGAAATCCCCGATGCAGAGTGCGAGCACTTGCTCTCCCGCCTCCAACCTGGAGCGCGCCGTGCAGGAGATCTCCCGATCCCACCCCGACATCGACTGGTCGACGGCGTCGGATGGAAGCAGCCCGGAGCTGCCGCTCTCCGACGCCGAGCTGCGCGAGATCCTCCTGGTCCTGCTGAGAAACGCCGCCGAGGCGATGAACGGTCGCGGGAGGGCCCGGGTCGACATGCGCTCGGACGGCTGCGAGTTCCGCGTAGCCGTGAGCGACGAGGGTGAGGGGTTCTCCCCGGAGGCCCGCTCCAGGATCTTCGCGGTGGGCTACACGTCGAAGGCCCAGGGCAGCGGCTTCGGACTCTTCCTCGCGCGCCGACTCGTCGAGAAGCACGGCGGCCGTCTCGAGCTGCTGCGCTCCACCGACACGGGAACCGCCTTCGAGATCCTGCTCCCCGTGGCGGCCGACACGGGCCCGCTCGCCGCAAGGGCACCGGCCCGCTGATGCCCTCGCGCATCCTGGTCGTCGAGGACGATTCCGTCGCTCGCCAGTATCTCGAACTCCTGCTTCGGGACGAGGGCTTCGAGACCGCGCAAGCCGCCGATGGAGTCGAAGCGCTCGTCGCTCTCGAATCCGGGGCCTTCGATCTGCTGATCGCGGACCTGCGCATGCCGCGCATGGACGGGATCGAGCTGGTCTCGCACGTCCGGCAGCGCTGGCCGGAGCTTCCCGTCGTCGTCGTCACGGCCGACTCCGAGGTCTCGCGCGTGGTGGAGGCGGTCCAGCTCGGCGCCGTCAACTACCTCGTCAAGCCGGTTCCTCCAGCGGCCGTTCGGACGGCGGTCTACAAGGCGATCTCACTGCGAACATCCCCGCCCTCGTCGGACGGCAGATTTCCCGAGATCGTCGGTGCCAGCCACGCAATCGTCGAGGTTCGCCACCGGGTCGCGCTCGCGGGGCGCTCCGACGTTCCCGTCCTGATCACCGGCGAGACGGGCACCGGCAAGGAGCTCGTCGCCCGCGCGATCCATCGTACCTCTTCCCTGTCTGCGGGGCCGTTCGTCGCCCACAACTGCGCGTTGGCGCCGCTCGACCTCTTCGAGAGCGAGTTCTTCGGTCACCACAAGGGCGCCTTCACGGGAGCAGACCGCGATCACACGGGCCTGCTGCGGCTGGCGAACGGCGGCGTGCTGTTCCTGGACGAGCTCGAGGCGCTGGCGGCGACGTTCCAGGCCAAGCTGCTGCGCGTCCTCGACGACGGCGAGGTGCGACCCGTCGGCTCGGAGCTGCCGGAGCAGGTCTCGGTGCGCTTCCTGGCCGCTACGAACCGGGACCCGATCGAGATGATCCGCACGGGGAGCCTGCGCGAAGACCTCTACTACCGGCTGCGGGGGTTCGAGATCCACCTGCCGCCTCTGCGCGAACGGGCCGAGGACATCCCCCGGCTCGCGCTGCACTTGCTCGGGGAAGACTCGGCGGGCTTCGAGCCCGATGCGATGGAGGCGCTCACGCGTTGGCCCTGGCCGGGCAATGTCCGCGAGCTCGAGAACGCGGTGCGCACCGCCCTCTCCGCGGCGGCCGGGGCGAGAATCGGTCTGCGTCATCTCTCACTCGCCTCGGCCCCCACGACCGCGCCCGGCGAAACGTCGGGCTCCGGCACCGTCCCTTCGTCACCGCCTGGAAGGTCGCTGCGGGACATCGAACGCGGCGGCATCATCGAAGCACTGCAGGAGTGCGACGGCAACCGGACCCACGCAGCGCGGCGGCTCGGCATCAACCGCTCCACGCTCCGCCGCAAGATCCGGGATCTCGGACTCGAGCCGACCCAATCCCACTAGCCTTCGAATCCACCCCGCGCAGCCGCGCCGCGCGAGCGGCACCGCCGACGACACCGCCCGCGACCCGTCAGCCGATCTGGAGCGTCGGCGACGGCCGCGTCTTCATGAGGTCGGCGTAGAAGTCGTTCCCCTTGTCGTCAGTGACGATGAACGCCGGAAAGTCTTCGACCTCGATGCGCCAGATCGCCTCCATGCCGAGCTCCTCGTACTCCTGCACCGAGACCCGCTTGATGCTGTGGTCCGCGAGGCGCGCCGCCGGGCCGCCGATCGAGCCGAGATAGAAGCCGCCGTGCTGCTCGCAGGCCTTCGCGACCTGGGAGGAGCGATTGCCCTTCGCGAGCATCACCATGCTGCCGCCGTGGCTCTGGAACAGGTCGACATAGGAGTCCATGCGCCCGGCGGTCGTCGGCCCGAAGGAGCCGGAGGCTCGACCGGTGGGTGTCTTGGCCGGGCCGGCGTAGTAGACGATGTGATCCTTGAAGTACTGGGGCAGGTCGCCGCCGCCGTCGATTCGCTCCTTCAGCTGGGCGTGGGCGATGTCGCGGGCCACGATCATCGGCCCGCTGAGGGACAGACGCGTCGCGACCGGGTAGCGGGAGAGCTCGGCGCGGATCTCGTCCATCGGGCGCTTCAGGTCGATCTTCACGACCTCCCCGGGCAGCTCCTGTTTCGATAGCTCTGGCAGATACTTGGCAGGGTTTTCTTCGAGCTGTTCGAGAAAGACGCCGTCGGCCTTCACGACCGCGAGGATCTGCCGGTCCGCCGAGCACGACACGCCGATCCCGACCGGGCAGGAGGCGCCGTGGCGCGGCAGGCGGATCACCCGCACGTCGTGGGCGAAGTACTTTCCGCCGAACTGGGCGCCGATGCCCGTCTCGTTGCAGAGCTTCATCACCTGCTCTTCCAGCTCGAGATCGCGGAAGGCCCGCCCGCCCTCGTTGCCGGTCGTGGGGAGGCCGTCGAGGTAGTGGACGCTGGCGAGCTTCACGGTCTTGAGGGTGAACTCGGCGGACGTCCCGCCCACCACGATCGCGAGGTGGTAGGGCGGACAGGCCGAGGTGCCGATCGTCTCGATCTTCTCCGCCAGGAAGGCCAGCAGGGATTCGGGATTCAGCAGGGCCTTCGTCTGATGGAAGAGGAACGACTTGTTCGCCGAGCCGCCGCCCTTGGCGATGAACAGCAGGCGGTACTCGTTGCCCGGCTCCGTGTAGATCTCGATCTGCGCCGGCAGATTGGTGGCGGTGTTCTTCTCGCGGAACATGTCGAGCGGAGCCAGCTGCGAGTAGCGCAGGTTCTTCGTCTGGTAGGTGTCGTAGATGCCCCGGGACAGTGCCTCGGCATCGTCGATACCGGTGATCACGTCCTCCCCTTTGTGGGCCACCACGATGGCCGTGCCGGTGTCCTGACAGCTCGGAAGCTCGCGGCCCGCCGCGATGTTGGCGTTCTGGAGCAGCTCGAGAGCGACGAAGCGGTCGTTCTCGGAAGCCTCTGGATCGTCGAGGATCTTCGCGAGCTTCTCGAGGTGGCTCGCGCGCAGCAGGTGGGAGACGTCGTCCATGGCCTCGGCCGCGAGCAGGCGCAGGGCCTCGCGGTCGACGTCGAGCAGGGTGCGCGCCCCCAGCTTCTGCGTCCGGACGTGCTTCGACGCGGCGTCGAGGCGCCGATACGCCGTCGTGTCCGCGCCGAGCTCGAAGATCTTCTGGTACACGAAGTCTGTCACTTCGGGATTCTCCCACACTCAGGACGGGACGGCACGCCGCTTGTGGATCCCCCGGGCCGCTGCCAAGCTCCGGGTCCGGAGGTCGCGGTGGCCCGGAAATTCGATGCGGTGCTGTTCGACTTCGGTGGCGTCTTGACGCACTCCCCCTTCCAGGCCGTCGCGCTGGCGGGCGAGGAGATGGGCGCGCAACCGGGTCAGATCGAGGCGATCATCTTCGGCCCGGTTCACGAGGACACGGATCACACCTGGCACCGCCTGGAGCGCGGCGAGATCGGCCTCGCCGCAGCCCGACAGGCCCTCATGGACGAGGCGCGACGCCACGGCTTCGAGATCGATCCGCTGGTGGTCCTGGCCCGCATGGCGGCCGGGCGGGACGGCGGCGTCCGACCCGCGCTGGTGGAGCGGGCGCTCCGCATCCGACGCGAGGGGTTGCAGACCGCACTGGTCACGAACAACGTGGCGGAGCTCAGCGTCGCCTGGCGGTCGATGGTGCCGGTCGACGAGCTATTCGACGTGGTCATCGATTCGAGCGCTGTCGGCGTTCGCAAACCGGACCCGGCCATCTTCCGGCTCGCCCTCGAAGCGCTGGACGGCGTCGCCCCGGGGCGGGCGGTGTTTCTCGACGACCTCGAGGAGAACGTGCGCGCCGCCGAGAGGCTGGGCCTGCACGGGGTGCTGGTCGGCGAAGACGACGACGCCGTGATTGCGGCCCTCGACCGGCTGCTCGCCGCTTGAGGGCCCGAGACACCGGACGATTCGCCGCCCGGGATCGGCACGGCAGCGGCTCGACAGTCGGCCGGGAACGCGCCAGAATAGAACACGTTCCACTTTGGGCGGAGCGAGGACCGCATGTACATCGCGTATACCGAGGAGCAGGAGTCGCTCCGCAAGGAGCTGCGCGCGTACTACGACAAGCTGCTGACCCCGGAGATCCGGGAGGCCCTCCACCTCGGCCACGGCACCGGCGAGACCATGCGGGCCGTGGTGAAGCAGATGGCCGCGGACGGCTGGCTCGGCATCGGTTGGCCCGTCGAGTACGGGGGCCAGGGCCGTTCCGAGATCGAGCAGTTCATCTTCTTCGACGAGTCCATGCGCTCCGGCGCCCCGGTGCCGATGCTCACCATCAACACCGTGGGCCCGACGCTCATGAAGTACGGCTCAGAGAAGCTGCGCAACGACTTCCTGCCCCGCATCCTCCGCGGCGAGATCCACTTCAGCATCGGCTACACCGAGCCGAACGCCGGCACCGACCTGGCGGCCCTCACGACCCGTGCCGTGCGGGACGGCGACGCATACGTCATCAACGGCCAGAAGGTCTTCACCAGCCTCGCCAGTGACTCGGACTACGTGTGGTTGGCGACGCGGACTGACCCGGACGCCCCGAAGCACGCGGGCCTCTCGATGTTCGTCGTCGACATGAAGTCGCCGGGCGTCAAGGCCGAGCCGATGGACCTGCTTTCTGGCCACGACATCTGCACGGTATTCCTGGACGACGTCCGGGTGCCCGCGGAGAACCTGGTCGGCGGCCTGAACCAGGGCTGGGGAATCATCACCAGCCAGCTCAACCGCGAGCGCGTGACGATCTGCTGCTCGGGAATCCTCGACAAGTGCCTCCACGAGACCCGCCGCTGGGCCCAGCAGCACCGGCTGGCGGACGGTCGCCGGGTGATCGACCAGGAATGGGTCCAGCTCAACCTCGGGCGGGTCTACGCCGGGCTCGAGTTCCTGAAGCTCATCAACTGGAAGGTGGCGTGGTGCGGCACGCAGGGCCGGCTCGACCCGGCCGACGCGTCGACGACCAAGGTCTTCGGAACCGAGTTCTACCTGCAGAGCTTTCAGCTTCTCATGGAAGTCCTGGGTCAGCGGGGCTACCTGCGGCGGAGCTCTCCGGAGGCCGCGATCGCCGGCCAGCTCGAGACGCTCTACCGCGGCCTCCTGATCCTCACTTTCGGCGGTGGCACCAACGAGATCCAGCGAGATCTCATCGGCCTGTTCGGCCTCAAGCTGCCGCGCGCGCCGCGCTTCTAGGAGACGATCGCGATGGATTTCTCGTTCAGCGACGAGCAGCAGTCAATCGCCCGACTGGCGCATCAGGTGCTCTCGGATGCCTGTGGCCAGGAACATCTCCGGAAGCTCGAGAAGAGCGGCGCCCCGCGCTTCGACCGCGCGCTCTGGGCGCAGGTCGCGGACACGGGCCTGGCGGGCCTCGCGATTCCCGAGTCATCCCCTTCTGGATCGCGTCCTTGACCGTGGTCCTCGTCTCCCTTTCGGGCAA
>JBHHVG010000205.1:0-5958 GCA_046754165.1 Myxococcota bacterium | reverse complement strand
CGATGCGGCGGGGCGCCTTCCGATTCGCGATACCGCGACCGGCTCGGCCCGGGTGGCGGCCTACAGCGTCGTCCACCCCCGAGAGGGTCCGGCCTGGGGTCTCGCAGTGTGCGACCTGCCGGGCGCCCTTCGCTGTTACGCGCGCGTCGACGATCCGGGGCTCGTGCGCGCCATGGAAGAGAGCGAGTGGGTTGGCCGCGACGTGAAGCTCGTCGATGCCGGGAAGGGCGTGAATCTCATCGATTCCGTGTGAGTTCGCCCGCCTGCCGCGCTCGTTCGCTGCGATCTCGGCGTCGGATCCGATCGCGACTTCAACCCCCACCCGCGCGCCGCTTCGCCCAGACGTAGTCCGCCTTGCCGGTGGGCGTGCGCTCGATCTCTCCGAGCACGATTTCGCGGGGGATCTTGTAGCTGGCGACGTGCTGGCGGCAGTGCTCTTGCAGATCCTCCAGGCGGAGCGGTGGCGCCCCCTCCTGCAGCTCGACCAGCGCCACCACGCGCTGCATCCACTTCGGGTCGTCGACTCCCACGACCGCCGCATGGCGTACCGACGGGTGGCGGACGATCACCGCCTCGACCTCGTCGGGGAAGATCTTCTCGCCTCCGGAATTGATGCACCCGGAGCCGCGGCCGAGCAGGGTGATGGTGCCGTCGTCCTCGACCCGCGCCCAATCGCCCGGCAGCACCCAGCGCACGCCGTGGGCGTCGCGCACGAAGGTGGAGGCGGTCTTCTCCTCATCCTTGTAGTAACCGAGAGGAATGTGCCCGGTGCGCGCCAGCCGGCCGATGCCGCCGCTGCCGGGCTCGACGCGCCGCAGCGCGTCGTCGAGCACGGCGACCGTCGCGCCCAGCGCAAAGCGCGGCCCGGTGCTCGGATCGAAGACGCGTGTCTCCACGGCAGCGCTGCCGATCTCGGAGCTGCCGAAGCCGCCGGTGATGTGCACGCGGCCGAAGGCCTCGCGCAAGAGAGCGCGTACCGGTGCGGTAAGAAGCGCGCCGCCTGAGGAAATCGCGATCAGTGAGCGGGTATCGACCTGGTGCATCGGGTCGAGCATTGCCTCGGCGAGGGGAAGCCCCATGGCGTCTCCGATGATGCTGAGCGTCGTCACCCGGTCGCGCTCGATGATCTTCAGGACCGCGTGGGGGTCGAAGCTGTCGAGGACCGGGACGATTCCGACGCCTCCATTCAAGATGCTGATGAAGAGCGGAAACTGCCCGCCTCCGTGCATCAGCGGCGACAGCGTGAGCGCCCGCATGCCCAGCGGGTTGCGGGATTGACGCGCGATCTCCTCGGGGTGCTCGATTCCGCCTGTGAATGGGCGCGCGATGTTCGAGTAGAAGTCCTCGTGCCGCCAAAGCACACCCTTGGGCATGCCGGTCGTCCCACCGGTGTAGATCAGATAGATGTCGTCGCCGGATCGGGGCTCGAAGTCCCGGACGTCGGATTCGGCCGCCAACGCCTCCTCGTAGCCAACACCCTGGGCCGGCCCCTCCGCCGCGTGGCCGTCCTCGAGCACGAGATAGCTCCGCAGTGCGGGGAACTCCGGCGCCAGCTCTGCCACGTGGCTGGCGAAGCTGCGCTCGTAGATCAGCGCCACCATGTCGGCGTTGTCCCAGAGGTAGCGCAGCTCACCGAGGACGTAGCGGAAGTTCACGTTGACGGTGGCGGCGCCGATCTTCCAGCAGGCCAGCAGCGCTTCGACCCACTCGATCCGATTCATCGCGTAGACGCCCACGTGATCGCCACGGCGGACTCCCCGGGCTTGCAGATGGTGGGCGAGCCGGTTGGCGCGCAGGTCGAGATCGCGGCGGGTGCGATGCTCATCGCCCGCGATCAGCACCTCGGCTTCGGGCGCGGCGTCGCACAGGCACTCGAAGAGGTCGGCGAGCTGGAACTCCATCAGTCGCCACGACTCGCGCAGGAATACTCGCAACCGCTGCGTGGAGGCGTCGGCCGCTCGCCCGCGACAGGCCGTCCGAGCCGTGCGCGCCCATCGGCCAGCGGCGTCAGGCGATCTCCCAGGCCGAGTCCGTCGGGCGCGGTGAAATCGGCCCGGCCGTCGTCCTCGAAGCCGCGCAGACCCTGCGTTTCACACACTCGGCCGGACGAGGTCTGACAGGCCGCGCTCGCCGCGTTTTCGCGCCTCGCGCTCATAGGGGAAGGGACAGCCGCAGCGCTCGCAGTCCACATCCGGGCCGAGCACGCAGGGGAGCTTGCGGTCGAGCTCGAGGTCCAGCGTGAGCGTCACCTCCGAGCGATTGCAACGCTCGATGCAGGCGGGGGCGTTGCTCGAGTGCATCAGTTCGAGAATGAGCTCGCTGTTCAGAATCCGATCCGGGAATCTCCGGCGCAGTCGGCTGATCGTCTCGAGCAGCCGGTCTCGTTGTTCCCAGGTGAAGGACAGGCCGTCCCGCTGCTCGGCGCTGTGTTCGTAGCCCTTCACCTCGCGGTACTGCTTGAGGGGAGTGAAGAACAGCAGATAGACCGGCAGAGAGAGCCCGTTGCGCTCCATACGCTCGACGCTCTCGAGCAGCGCTGCCAGATGCGGCGCGTTCACCTTGTTGAGCGTGCAGAGGATCAACACCGTCTGCTTCCTCGCCATCGCGAGATTGCCGGCGACCGTCTCGAAGCACCCTTCCCCCCGGACGTAGTCGTGCAGCTTCGCCGGCCCGTCGAGAGAGACACAGGTGGTCACGTTGCTGATCTTCGGAATTCCGAACGTTCCGTTGGTGTAGAGCATGTTGTGTGGGAACAGGGCGGCGCCTGCCTCGAACACGTCACGACGCACCAGCGGCTCTCCGCCGCACCACTCCATGCTGAGGATGCCGTGCCGGTCGCGCAGCGTTTCGAGGCCAGCGAGAAACTCCTCTGCGGGCAGCTCCCGCGAGTCGCGTTCGTTGCGGAAGTAGAAGCAGTGCCGGCATCGAAGGTTGCAGCGATCCGTGAGATCGACGATGGCTCCGTGGTACGTGCGCGGTTCCTGCTCGGCGAACATGCTGAACCCGCCAGCGAGGGTTCCCGGCAACCACTTCCGGTCGGCGCGGTGGCCGTCTCCCCCGATCGATCGCGTTTGATTCGCGCCCCTAGAATCGCAGCCTCCGAGATCGTGCGCCAGCCATGCCCCAATTCATCCTCGCCGTCTTCCGACGCCACTCCCGGGTTCGAGGGAGGCCTGCTGCGGGTTCCTCTTGCCGCAGCGTTCATTGCAGCTTCGGTCCGCGTCTGGCACCGTGGCGAAGCGCAGTGGGAGGCAGCTCCCGGGAGAGCCGGTGTGAGCCTGGACGACTTCTTTCACGTGTTCGCCCTCGGCCTCTGGGGAGGGTGCGTGGCGGTCGAGATGCTGCTGGAGGGTGCCGCGCGGTCCGACCCCGAGCGGAGCGCGCAGGTGGCCCGCACCCACGCCGCGATCGATCGTTTCATCGAGATCCCGATCCTGATCGCGGTTCTCGGGACGGGCCTCCGGCTCCTGCGCCCGGAGCTGTTGCACGGGTGGTATCTGGTCCTGATCGTATCCGGATCGACTGCCGTTCTCATCAACTTCCTGTGCGTGATCCCCGTCGTTCGCCGCAAGCGAGCGGTCGACGCAGGGGAGATGTCACGAGTCGATGCCGAGACCCGCTGGATCTTTCGGGCGTTCTGGACCGGAACTCCCGCGGCCGCGATCGCGTTCTTCTCCGCTGCGGTCATTCGGGGGTGGGTCTGACGCGGGACGCGCGAGCGATCCCGTCGAAGCGGCGCGTGCCGAGCATCTCGCTCCGAACGGCGGGCCGGGACTCCTCACCCGATCCAGCATCTCGAGCGACGGATCCGATTGACACACCAATTCGCCTATCCTTCGTGACTCGTGTCCACTCGAAGGCCGTGCACGTGAAATCGAGATCGGGGTGAGCAGGTAGAGACGATGACGAACGAGATGCGCTGGATCGATGACTTCTCAGAAGCGTGGGCGAGAGAATATCCCGATGCGACGGACACCTCCGGCCTGCGTCTGATCACGCTTCTGGCTCGTCTGAGCGTGCTGATCGAAGACTTCGAGCGGGAGACGCTCGAGCCCTTCGAGCTGATGCCCAGTGACTACGCCGTTCTCGCCGCCCTGCGTCGTTCGGGGGCTCCGTATGAACTCGCGCCCAATCAGCTCTATACAGCGCTCGAGCGCTCTTCGGGCGGCATGACGAAGATGCTGAAGCGCCTAGAGAATCTGGGGTTGGTCAAGCGGGTGAACGATCCCGAGGACCGACGCAGCAAGCTGGTGCGTCTTACGCCGGCGGGCAAGCGCGTGGAGGGGGAGGCCTTCCAGGCCTTCCTCACGAGCACGCACGAGCTGCTTCGTTCCGCATCGCGACGCGACCTCAACATCATCGACGATGCCGTGCGCAGTCTTCTCCTGATCATCGAGCGCCACTTCTACCGCTGACCCAGCGACTCCGCCGGGAAATGCAGTCCGAGGGGCACGAGCCGGCGCTCCACCGCCCCCGGCCATCGCGCTCCGCGGCGCCGACATGGCTCCCTAGAAAGCTTGTGAGAAAGCTTTCATGGTCTATATTGGTCCCGCGATACACGGGCGCCCTGGGGCCCACGTCCCGGGCTGCGGATTTCGCGTGGTTCGGCCCAGCTTCGCGGGCAGCGGACCCAAGGGGAAGGAATGGCCAAGCAAGAAACGTACGACATCGTCGTCATTGGGGCGGGCCACAACGGCACGACGACCGCGGCCTATCTCGCCAAGTGCGGACTGAGCGTCTGCGTCCTGGAGGAACGGCCGGAATGCGGCGGTGCGCAGGAGACCGCAGAGCCCCTCGCTGGCGTGCGGATCCAGCCCCATGCGATCGCCAACTACGGCGGCTCTGCACCCGGCTGGGAGCAGTTGGAGCTGTGGAAGTATGGATTCCGGATGGATTGGAATCCGAACGTCACGGTGGATCTCGATACGGACCGGTACATCTTCACTCGCGACGGTCTCTCCCAGGTAACGGAAGACGACAAGATGGGCTGGGCCAAGATCGCCCTGATGCTCGCCGGAGAGGATGCCTTCCGCGATCTCATGCGAGCGACGTTCTGGTGTCCACCCCATCCGCGCTACGTCGAGTTGAACGAAGACAACATCCCCTTCATGCAGGTCTACAAGCAGTACCAGCCCGATGTATGGACGCGTGAGTTGCTCGAAATGACCATGTTCGATCTGATGGACGAGTACCTCGATACCGAGCCCTTCAAGGTGAGCCAGGCCTATATCGCTCTTAGCTCCGGCGCTCATGGTCACATGGAGGGGGTGGCGATCCCGGCGATGTGCAGCGTCGCCACCGTCATGCCGCCGGCCGTCGCCAAGCCGGTCGCGGCGCGTGGAAACATGCACGGCTACTACCACGCCCTCATCCGCTGCGCCGTGGCCCACGGCGCCGTGTTCCGCGCCTGCTGTCCGGTGGAGGAGATCATCATCCGCAACGGGCGAGCGGCCGGCGTGCGGCTCAGGGACGATGCCACCTGGGGGGCGAAGAAGATCTGGGCTCGGAAGGCCGTCATCAGCGCAGCGCATATCAAGCCCACGTTCCTCGACCTGATCGGCCCGAAGCACCTCGATGCGGGCTTCCTTCAGCGGATCAGAGACCTCAGCATGAAGGGCGGAAGCCTCTACATGAGTCACTACCTCACGAAGGAGGAATTCCAGTACCGCCCCAAGTATCGGCTGCCGCCTCCCAAGGACGCATTCACGGGTGCCTTCTTCAACATGGAATCTCGGGAGATCTACTTCAAGAACGTGGAGAACGTTCTGGGGCGCCAGGAGAACCTGACGCTGTCACCGGACGAAGCGATGTGGGGCATGGTTGCCAGCTCTCTCTACGACCCCACCAATCCCCAGTGCACTCGACCCGGCCAACACATCAACGGCCCCCTGTGGATGATGGTCCCGACGCCTCAGTACAACGTGGATGGCGACGACGCCATGGACCGGGGAGAAGAGA
>JBHHVG010000204.1:0-5960 GCA_046754165.1 Myxococcota bacterium | reverse complement strand
GGGCGCTCTCGCCATGACTCCGTGGGCCGTCGAGGGCGCCGGCGCGGCGCTGCTGGGCGAACGCGCCGCGCTTTTCGGTTACGGTCGCGGTGGCCGCGTGTCCCCGAGCCGAAGCTGCCGGCTGCTGCCCGCGACCGACGGCTGGCTCGCGGTAAACCTCGCGCGCCCCGACGACCTGCGCTTCCTGCCGGCCTGGCTGGGCGAGGGCGACACCGGCGACCCCTGGCGTTTCGTCGCCGAACGGGTCGCCTGCCGTAGTCTGGGCGAGTTGGTCGAGACCGCTAGCTTGCTCGGGCTAGCGGTTGCCGAGGCCGGCCCCGCCCCTGACCCGACTCCCCCCTGGTACCGGCTCGCCGCGAGCGGCCCCAGGACCGAGCGCCGCGCCGCTGACCGACCCCTGGTCGCCGACCTTTCCTCCCTGTGGGCTGGACCGCTCTGCGCCGAGCTCTTGGCCCTCTGCGGCGCGCGGGTCGTCAAGGTCGAAAGCAGCGCCCGTCCCGATGGCGCTCGAGCGGGATCGAGGCTCTTCTTCGACCTGCTCAACGGGAGCAAGCGGAGCCTGGTGCTGGATCTCGACTCAGAGCGCGGCCGTGCGGCGTTGAGGAAGCTGCTCGAGCGCGCCGACATCGTTGTCGAAAGCTCCAGGCCAAGGGCCCTCGAACAGCTCGGCGTCGACGCGCGGGAGCTGGTCGCGACCAGGCCGGGGCTCAGCTGGGTGAGCATCACCGGTTACGGTCGTAGCGGAAAAGAAGCCAATCGCGTGGCCTTCGGTGACGACGCGGCGGCAGCCGCGGGGCTGGCCTCGGTCACGGGCCGGTATCGCGGGGAGAAGGGACCCCTTTTCTGTGGTGACGCCATCGCCGATCCCCTCACCGGAATGCACGCGGCGGTCGCGGCCATGGCGAGTTGGATGCAGGGTGGCGGCCAGCTGCTCGACGTATCGATGCGTGACGTCGTCGCCCGGGTGCTGGCTTTCCGGTCGCCGGTAGAAGAGGGGGTCGTGGAGCGCTGTCACCAGGCGCGCAGGGGGAATAGCCATCAGGACTGGGAGGTCGTGGTAGGCGGCCAGCGCCAAATCGTGGCGCCGCCGCACGCGCGCAAGCCCTTGCGCGCCGCTCGCCCGCTCGGCGCCGACACCGCAAGCCTATTGCGAAATCTCAGGTGCTGATCACCGGCGCCGAGATCGGCGGGCGGGCTCCGCTGGACCTGCGCTGCGCGGGCGGGCGTATCGACGCGATCGCGGCGTCGCTCAGTCCGGAGGGGGATGAAGAAGTAATCCATGCCTCGGGAGGGGCGCTGCTTCCCGGGCTGCACGACCACCACATCCACCTCCTTGCCCTCGCGGCGGCCCTGCGATCGGTTCGCTGCGGGCCGCCGCAGGTAAACGACAGAGCGGCTCTGGCGCGTGCCCTTGCCGAGGCTCGGCCGCAGAAACGGTGGATACGCGGCGTGGGCTACCACGAGTCGGTGGCGGGAGAACTCGACAGGTGGGTACTGGATACCCTCGTCTCCGCAAGGCCGTTGCGCATTCAACACCGTAGCGGGGCCATGTGGATCCTGAACAGTGCAGCGGTCGAGATCCTGGGACTGGACGACGACGGCCCCTCGGGTGTCGAGCGAGACCTCCGCGGCCACGCGACGGGAAGACTGTTCCGCTGCGACCGCTGGCTTCGCGAGAGACTGGATGACGACGGCCACCCGAATCTCGCCGAGGCGGGCCGCCTGCTCGCGAGTTTCGGGGTCACCGGCCTCACCGACGCAGGCCCCGCCAACACCGACGATGATCTGGACGAATTCATCGAGGCGGTAGTGTCCGGCGCCCTGCCCCAACGACTGCAGGTAATGGGTTCGCCGTCTCTGTCGTGGCCGGATCACCCCCGTGTCAGTCGTGGCGCGGTCAAGGTCTTGCTCGACGACTGCGCCCTCCCCTCGCTCGACGAGCTCGAAGCGACCGTTGCCGAGGCCCACCGCCAGGACCGAGGCGTGGCAATTCACTGTGTTACCCGCGTGCAGCTGGTGTTGGCGGCAAGAGCTCTCGAATCCGCAGGGGCCGGCCAAGGGGATCGCATCGAACACGCCTCGGTAGCGCCGCCGGAGGTTGTCACCCTGCTTTCGCGGCTCCCACTCACGGTGGTCACGCAGCCCGGCTTCGTGTACGAGCGTGGCGACGTCTACCTCGGCGACGTAGAGCACGGTGAGCTGCCCTGGCTCTACCGCTGCCGCGGGTTCATCGAAGCCGGCATAGCCCTGGCCGCCGGTACCGACGCGCCCTTCGGAGAACCCGATCCCTGGCTGGCCATGCGAGCGGCGGTCCGCCGTCGTACCAGGGCGGGGGCGGAGCTGGGGCCCGAAGAAGCGCTCGACCCCGAGCAAGCCCTGGCACTGTTCACGTCGAGCGCGCAAGCACCGGGCGCCGCCCCTCGCCGCCTCGGCGTGGGCGAACCGGCCGACCTCTGCCTGCTCGATCGCCCATGGGCCGAGGCCCGAGAAGAACTGAGCGCTTCGATGGTCAGGGCGACCGTCTGCAGGGGCCGACTCGTCTGGACGCGCCCAGGATAGACGGCAACGAGACAAGGGCGAGCAGCAGTCCGAGGTCACCGATTCAGGCCGGGGGCTTCATGCTCGCCAGCATGCGATCGAGCTCCCAGTAGGCTCTCAGCGATAATATCTTTCCGTCTTCGTTCACCTTGTAGGTAAACACCCCCTCACAGACGGCGCTGCCACCGTCGGGGGTCTTGGTCACTATCCTGCCGACGTTGGCCACTTCGCGGCCGCAGGCATAGGAAGCGATCAGCTCGAAGTCGATCTCCACCATCGCGATCGTCATGTCCCAGAACGCGGCGATCGCCTCCTTGCCACGGTGCCCCTTGCCCTCGGGATCCAACGGTGACTCGCCTATCGGATCCTCGATGATCGCGTCGTCCGAGAACAGGTCCACCCACTGCTGTTTGGCGTTCTCACCCTTGGTCTGGACAAGATGCATGGATCGCATCGACGCGGCACGCGCGGGATGTTCGGTCGTCATAGTGCTATCTCCTGTACTCCCCGAATCGACGGTCAACGATCCCCGCGATGCGAGCCGCCGTCCACTCAGTCCCTGACTTCGTCTACGAGCCCCCACTCGAGGGCTCGTCCCGCGTCGACGCGATCGCCGCTCAGCGCCATGTAGGCGGCGCGCTGCCGGCCGACTCGCCGCGGAATACTCACGGTGCCGCCGGCGCCGGGCACCAGGCCCATTTCCAACTCGGGAAGCTGGAAGTAGGCGTCCCCGTTGGCGATGATACGCGAAGCGAACGCGGGCAGCTCGACGCCAGCGCCCACGCACGCGCCGTGCAGTTCCACGCGCATGCGCTCGGCGCAGCGGTCAAAGAGGCGCGCGGCGTTGCGCGTGCAGCGGACGAGGTGCGCCGTAGCCGTATCCGGCAGGGTCCCAAACTCGGCGAGCTCGCCGCCGCTACAAAAAGAAGGTCCCCTTCCCTTCAGCACGATCCGTCGAATCGAGGTATCCGTGACGGCGAGCTCCAGGGCCTCGCAGAGCGCATCGCGCATGGCGGCCGAGAACGCGTTGTGACGGCGCGGGCGGTTCAGTTCCAGGCGCAACAGCTCGCCGTCTCGATCGATCAGCACGAGCCGCTCCTTATCCTCCTCGCCGCCGCCGCGCGGCTTGTTCTGCGCCAGCCAGCCCCCGAACTCCGGTCCGCCTTGCAGGGTCGAATACACCGCCGACTCGGCCAACAGAGCCGCGTTCAAGGGAAGGCCCGCACCGTATCGCAAGAGCTGCACCAACGCCGCAGTGGCAAGAGGGCGGCGCCGCACCGCGGCCTCCACCTTTTCGAGTTCCCGAGCCGAAGACAGGACCAGGTCAAAGGCCCTCGGGTCCAGCGGCTTCGGGCCACCGGATCCCGACACCAACGCCACGCTCGGACACGCGAGCTCGGCCAACCGCGCTTGCGCGAAGCTCCGCTGGGCCTCGGTCCACGAACCGGGGTCGCCGTCGAGGTCGACGACGAAGAGAGGATCAGCGCCAAGAGCGGAGTGGTCTTCGACTACGCAGGGAGACTGCAGGCGGGTGATGGCCTCCGCGAGGCCCAGCGCCGCCGTCTTTGGCGCCGCGCCTACGACGCCTCTCCCGCGAGCTCCTGCCGCAGCTTTCGCCGCAGCAGCTTGCCCGTCTCGTTGTAGGGAAGCTCGTCGCGAAACTCGACGCGCTGCGGAACGCGCGACGACCGCAGCCGCTCACGCACCCAGTCCTTCAACTCGCCGGCGCCTACCGCGCTTCCCTGGCGACAGACCACCACGGCTACTACCGCCTCTCCCCACTGCTCGTCGGCAACGCCCACGACCGCACAGTCCAGCACCGCGTCGTGGTCGAGCAGGGTGTCTTCGATCTCTCCCGGCGAGAGATTTTCACCCCCACGAACGATGACATCGTCTATACGTCCTTCCACGAAGAGGTAGCCCCCGGGATCCATCCAGCCGCCGTCACGGGTCGCGAACCAGCCATCGTCGTCTACGCCCCTGCCCTTGCCCAGGTACTCTCCCGAAACCTGTTCACCACGAACGTAGATCTCACCGGACACGCCGGCGCCTAGGGCCTCTCCTTCTTCGTCGCGGATCTCGATCTCGACGCCGGGCAGGGGCCGGCCCACCGAGATCAAACGCCTACGAAGCTCCGGATCCTCGCTCGCGATGGCCGTGCGATGCTCGTCGGGCCCGAGCAGGGTTATGGTCGAGCTGGTCTCGGTGAGCCCGTAGGCGTTGGCAAATTCGGCGTCGGGGAAGAGCTTCATCGCCCGTTCGATTACGGCCTGAGGCATCTTGCCTCCGCCGTAGGAGAGCGCTCTCAACCCGGGGCACGCCGCCTCGCCGCCGCCTTCCATCGCGTCGACTATACGGGCGAGCATCGTGGGTACCACGAAAGCGTGGGTGACGGCTTGGGTGCGAACTAGCTCGAGCCATCGCCGCGCGGAAAAGTCCGGGAGCTGCACGATACGCCTCCCCGCGTACACCGAGCTGAGGATCGCCGCCATGCCGGCGATATGGTACGGAGGTACGCTGACCAACGCGGCGTCGCTCTCCGCCGCCGACCCAAACTCGACCGACCCCAGGATGTACGACACGAGGTGCCTGTGCCTGAGCACCGCCGCCTTGGGCGCACCCGTGGTGCCGCTGGTGAAGAGCAGGATGGCGACGTCCTCGCCATCCATGGACCAGCTGGCCTCGCGGGCCCCGGCGCTCCGGCAACGACCGACGAAGCCATCGCGATCGACCACCGTGATCCCGGATCGCGCCGACAGCAGCGCGGCGCGTTCGCTGTCGGTGACCAGGTAGGCGGGCTCGACTCGGTCGAGGAGCGCGTCGAGCTCAGCACCGCTCAGCCTGTAGTTAAGCGGGACGTACGGCCGGCCGCACCACCCACTGGCGAACAGTCCGATGGGCACCGCGAGGCTGCTGACGTCAAGCAGGGCCATTCGTTCACGGCCGCTATCGGCCACGTCCGTGGCCGCTCCGCCCGCCGCAGCGAACAGCTCAGCGTAAGTGATGGTCTCGGAGCCACACTGAACGGCCACACGGTCGGGAAACCCCGACGCGGCCATCTCGAGTAGCATCATGACGTTCACGGCTCAGTCCGAAGACGGGAGAGGCTTCGCCTCCTTGACCCCAAGCGCCGTGCCGGCTACGGCGAGCGACCCCTCGCCCGGCTTGGTACAGAGTATCTCGAGATCCCCGGCCTCGTTTACGTAGCGCTTTCCCAGGGCCGTACCGCCTGCGGCCGCCGAATCGATACTCACGTCCGCCGGGGGCTCCGCGTCGATCGCGATCATCGCGACCCCGCCACAGCTTATCTCGACCCCTTCCGCAGGAGCGGCAATAATCATCACCTCGGTCGTACAAACCGCGCTGCGAAGCCGTGTACCTGCCTTTAACTGAGCCATCGTTTGTACCTTCCTATACCCTTT
>JBHHVG010000203.1:0-5974 GCA_046754165.1 Myxococcota bacterium | reverse complement strand
GCCGCGATGAACGCGCGCCTGCTGATGCCCGTTCCCACTGGCTCCCCGAGCTGGATCCGCACCTCTGGTATTCGATCGCCCCGAGCGTGTCAAGCAGCCCGGAAGTCCATCGGGGTCCCGGGCCGAGCCGCAACCACGGCGGGTCGAATTTGCCCCACGGAGGCCATGGGAGAGCGGTCAAGTCGTGCGCACAAGCTGCCGATTTTCGTGGGAACGGAAGTGATGGAAGCATGGCGCGGCTCGACCGATATCTGATCGACCAACAGATCCTGACGGCGGCGCAGCTCCTGGAGGCAAAGCGCGCACAGGCGGTGTACGGCGGGCGACTGGGCAGCAACCTGATCCGCCTCGGCCTGATGGAGATCGAAGAGTTGGCGGCACACCTCTCCGACCTCGAGGGCGTCCCGCTCGCACCGGGCGAGTGGTTGGAGAAGCCGGAAGAACGGGCGGCACGGGTGCTGCCGATGCAGCTGATCCGACGCTACAAGCTGCTTCCCCTCCGCCTCGAGACGCAGAGCATCCACGTCGCGATGCTCGATCCGGGCGACGCGCAGCAGCTCGAATCGATCGCCACCGCGTCCGGGCGCCAAGTGGTGCCGTACGTGCTCCCGGAGGTCCGCCAGCTCTACTGGCTGGAGCTCCACCTCGGCATCGACCGGCACCCGCGCTACGCAAGCGTCACGGCGCGCTCGCGGCTCCACGGCCCGCGGGAAGAGGAGGACGCGGCGCCTTCGCCCGCGCCGCACGTCGACGACGACCGGATCTCCGTCGAAGAGCTGCTCGCCGAGGCGAGTCCAACGGAACCGCGGAGTGCCGCAAGGAGCCGTGTCGATGCCCCGCGCTCCTCGCGTGAGGTCGCCGCCCTGGAGGAGGAGCTGCTGGCTGCCGGCGATCGCGACACGATCTCCCGCCTCACCCTGCGCATCGCGCGCGCGTACTCTCGGGCAGCGGCTCTCTTCGTCGTCCGCGAAGGGACCGTCACGAGCCATCGCGGCGACGGCGACGCGCTGCGGGCGCGGATGGTGGGAATCGAGGTGCCCGTCCTGACCGAGAGCATCTTCGCCAGGCCGGCGGCGGTGCTCCTCCCGTTCCGCGGTGAACCGCCGAAAGACGGCGTCGACGGCCGGGTGCTCCGCATCATGGAGCGCGACGACGTCCAGGAAGTATGGATCCACCCGATCATCTTTCGCGGTCGTGTGGTGAACCTGCTCTACGCCGACAACGGCCCCGACCCGTTGGCCGAAACCTCGGTCGCTGCGCTCGCCGAGCTCTGCGGCTGCGTCTCGCGCGCCTACGAGCGGCTGATCCTGTCTCGGAAGACCGGCAACCCCTGATTGCGCCGAGCCGCGCTCAGCCCAGCACTCCCTCTGCTTCCAGCTGGGCGATGCGCGCGCCGTCGTAACCCAACACCTCACGCAGGACCTGGTGGTTGTGCTCGCCGACGGTCGGGGCCATGGTCGGGGCCGTCTGCGGGCCGCTGCTGAACTTCACCGGGAACGGCAGCATGTCGGCGCCGTGCTCGGAGGCCGGAAACAGCGGGAAGCGGTCGATGAACTGAGGATCGCTGGTGACGGTCTTCGGCGTGTTCACGGGGGCAATGGGAAAGTTCTTCTCACCGCCCAGTCGGATCCACTCGGCCGACGTCTTCTGCGCGAAGATCTCACGCAGTTCGCGCTGGAGTTCGCGATTGCCGCGGGCGTGGTCTGCGAACTGCGACCCCGGCCACTTCTCGAAGAGCTCGACGCGCCCGACGCACTCGCAGAAGTTCTTCCAGAAGGCCTGCTCCGAGGCCATGAACAGCACGTGGCCGTCGGAGGATTCGTACATCTGGTAGCGGACGCCCTCCTTCATTCCGGCGGTTCCCGGCGCACGCCGTTCGTAGCCGTCGGCCTTGTTTCCGGTGACTTCGTCCTCCGGTCGCTCGTACGCGAGCCATGACTCGCTGCGATACCAGTCCATGTAGGCGGCGGCGTCGGACTGGCCGATCTCGAGCATGCAGCCCTCTCCGGTTTCGCGCGCGCGGATCACCGCCGCCAACGCCCCGAGAGCGCCGAACATCGGCCCGGCGTGCATCCCCACCGACGCGTGCTCGGGGATGTAGCAGAAGCTGTCTTCGTCATAGGACGGGTTGACGATGCCGGCCCAGGTGTCGAAGGCGATGCCGTGGGCGGGGAGGTTCTGGTAGGGGCCGGTCATGCCGTAGCCAGAGACGTTGCAGAATACGATGCGCGGGTTCACCCGCTTCAGGTCTTCGTAGCCGAGTCCGCGCTTCGCGAGGGACCCGGGCCGCATTGCCTCGATCACGATGTCCGCACCCTCGACCAGGTCGAGGTAGACCTGCACCCCCTCTGGCTTGCGGAGGTCGAGGGTCAGACTCTTCTTGCCGCGGTTGATGTGCAAGTGCAGAAGCGAGGTGCCGTTGACGATGGGCCATGCCATCTCGCGCACGTAGTCTCCGGACGGCGACTCGACCTTGATGACCTCCGCGCCGAGGTCGGCGAGATGGGTGGTAATCGCGGCCGGTCCGAGCAGCGAACTCTCGATGATCCGGACGCCTGAAAGCGGCGATCCGCTCGCTTGGCTCACGGGATTGTCGCTCCTCGGTGACCGCACCGGCCACGTGCACGGGACGTCGGGCGGGCGGGGTCGCGGATCGGCCGATCAGGCCTTCGACTTCCGCTGCTCGATCATCGCAATGATCGGAGACGGCAGGGCGGGATGCCAACGGGTGTCCGACGGCTCCTCGTGCCAGACGAAGGGCAGGTGCTCGACGTGCCCGGGCTCCCGGGCCAATTCGAAGACAGCGAGCGCCGCGCGAAGCACGCCGGCCTGGGTCGCGACGTCGCCCACGTCTCCGTAGGGGCGCCCGAACGGGTGCTCGATGGCTGCGACGCGGGGCATGCCCACCGCGCGCTGGAAGGGCCAGATCATGTTGAGGGTCACGGTGGGGATCCCCGAGGCCTCGATGACGCGCGCGACCAGTCCCACGGACCGGCAGCAGTCCGGTCAGACCGGTGCGAGGATGGCCAGATCGACCTCCTCGCTCCCCATGGCGGCCGCGATCGCGGGCGCCGATTCGGCCTCGAGCACCGTCGCGTCGCCGCCCTGGTAGCCCATGATCGAATAGTGGCTGTCGGCCATGGCCCCGACCTCCCGGGCAGCGACGAGCTCGCGCAGGCGATCGAGCGGAAGCGCGACGGCGAGGTCGCGCTCGATGTAGCCGGTGTCGATGTGCAGGTGGTTGGCGTCGACCGTGGCGCTGGTGGCGTCGGCACGGAGTCGCCGCCAGCTCGGGTCGCCCCGCGTCGGCCGCTTTCGCTCGAGCTCCATGTCGAAGGGCTGATCGTCCTTCATCGAGAGGCCGGCCGTCGACAGCAGAGCCAGCTTCGACTCGGCGATCGGCTTCGTCACCGGCGTCCAGGGGATCGGGCCGTGGGTCGGCTCGTCGGGAAGGCTTCCGGACAACACCCGGCGGAGGAATCCCCCGGCGAAACGCCAGGGATCCACTTCCCGCGCCGCTCCCTTCCCACCTTTCGTCGGCGCCGCGTCCGACATGCTCTGCCTCTCCGGGTGGCCGTCGGCCGGATGCCGACGGAGCCGGGAGTCTAGCCAGCCACCACCGCCCTAGCGACCGGTGTCCGCACGGGCGTCCTTCTCGGGCTCAGTGAAACTCGCCGTCGATTTCCGCGAGATGCGATTCGACGAAACCGCGCGAGCGCGCGTCCATCTCCTGGAATTCGATTCCGACGCCGGCGGGCCGTCCCCAGCCGGGTTCCTGGACCCGCACCGTCAGCGCCCGCACGTGTGCCTGATTCGGGCCGAAGTCGAGGCACAGGTCGAGCAGCGTGCCGGGCTCGATCGGACCCTTGGTCTCGAGGAACGCCCCGCTGACGCTCATGTCGCGAACGTCCCAGACGCGGCGGGGGTCGCGCTCGCTCGCCGGTTCGAGTACGTCGAGGGGACCGAGCAGATACGCGCGACCGACCGGCGTGCCCCGAAAGCGAGGCGGCGCGTTGCGTCGGCCTTCCGTCCGCTGGAGCACCTGGGCCACGGCCCGAAAGCCGATGGGCTTGGGCAGGTAGCCGATCGCGCCGAGCTCGTCCGCCCGCCGCGCATCGTCGTGGTTGGGGCGGCCGGTCATCAGGATCACGTCCGGACGGGAGTCGCGCCCGGAGAGCGACTCGAGGAGCTCGAGACCGTTGCCGTCGGGGAGCACCACGTCGCAGAGGATCAGCGTGATGTCCGAATGTTCGCGAACGCAGATCGTCGCGGTTTCGATGTCCGCCGCCGTCAGGATCTCGTCGCAATGGGGATTCAACACCGCGCTCAGCATCTCCCGTACGACGGCAGCATCGTCGACCACGAGAATCTTGGGAATCTGGATCAATGCGAACGTCCCCTCACGGACTGTGGATCGGCGGCGCCCCGGATTTCTGTATCACGGACTTGGGGCGCATTGCGGGGATTTGCTCCCACCCGCCGGGCCGCCGCGGAGACGCTGCTCGGCGCCTTCGGCCGCTCCTAGTTGCCGCGCTGTACGGCGGCTCTCAGGCGATCTTCGAACGCGAGCTGATTCGACAGCGCCACGGTGACGTAGGGGGTGCGCTTCAATGCCCGGAGAAAGATCTCGCTCACCTGTCGGCCCGGCGCACGCAGCGGACGCCGAATCTGGAGCATCAATACCACCCGTTCTTCGTCGGTCTCGTTCCAGACCTCGTGCTCGTAGGTGTCGTCGAAGATGCGGCTCTTGCCCTCTTCCCAGAAGAAGTGCTCGGCCCCGACCCGCATGCGGCAGCGCTCCCGATCGCGAGGGACGAGCACTCCGAGGTGGTAGTTGATGAACCCCTTGTAGACACCGCGGTGGGCGATGATGTGCTTGCCGGGAGCGATGATCGAGAAGAAGGCGGTCTCGACGCCGGGCACGGCGTCGACGAGGCGGGCGGTGTCAGGGAACAGCTCGGCGAAGATCCGCGATCGGTGGCCGAAGCCGCGGTACCAGAAGGTCTTCCACTCGTCGGTGTCCGAGATGCGGTACTGGTCCGGCGACACCTCCTGGAAGGCCGGAATGTGGTCGCGGAGCTCGAGGGCGCGCAGGGCGTCGCGGCGGATGACGGGCCAGCCGCGCTCCAGGTCGGCAGACCACGGAAAGGTGTCGTTCTCGAAGACCTCCGGGTCTCCCACGAGCGAATGCCGCGCCAGGTAGGCGTTGAGGCCGGGCCGGCCGGTGTGCTTCAGCCAGTGGATCAATCGCGCGCGGGGACGGTCGCGCCACGCCGGGCGTTCCATGGGACTCCCTCGGGCCGGACGGAGCCGGGCCCCGCGGCTAGGGTAATGGGGATTCGGCCGCCGGTCGCCGCTGGGCGGAATTGCGGGCGCCACGATTAGAACGTATGTTTGGAACGATCGTTCTAATGCGGGAGCCCCCATGTCCTCCAGGCCTTCCCACTCTGTCCGAGACGTCCCGGGACCCGTGTCGCGGGACACCAAGGAGCGCCTGCTCGACGCCGCCCTGCGCCTGTTCGCGGCGCGCGGCTTCGACGGCACCTCGATCCGCGCCGTGGCCCAGGAGGCCGGGGCCAGCGTGTCTGCGGCGAACTACCACTTCGGCTCGAAGCAGGCGCTGGTCCAGCAGGCACTGGTCCGCCGCATGCGGCCCCTGAACGAGCGCCGGCTCGCCGCCCTCACCGCCGCGGAGCGGGCCGGCGACGATCGTCCCCCCTCGCTGGAGACGATCGTCGAGGCCTTTCTGCGGCCGGGTTTCGAGGCCGAGTGGAACGGGCCGGAGAGCCGCTCGAGCTACCGCAATGTGGCGGCCCAGATCTACACCGATCCCCACGACGTGTTGTCCTCCATCAAGATGGAGGTCTTCGCCCCGGTCGTCGCACGCTTCATCGACGCCCTCGAGCACGCGCTTCCGGAGCGGACCCGGGAGGAGCTTGCGCTCGACTTCCAGTTCCTGATCGGCGTCATGATC
>JBHHVG010000202.1:0-5988 GCA_046754165.1 Myxococcota bacterium | reverse complement strand
GGCCCCGTGATGGTGATTCCCTTCGCCGACGGCGAGGACGCCCTGCGGGCCGTCGAGCTGATCGACTGCGACCCGGCGGCGGCGAACGTGTCGGTCATCGTGGTCGACCTGGCCGACGCGATCATCGACGAGGCCTTCGGCGCCATGACCCTCGAGCAGATCGTGGGGGTGGCCGACGGCTACGGCGCGGAGACGATCTTCGCTGGAGTCGCCACCCTGTCCGAGTCCGTCATCTTCGACCTCGAGCGGCAGCCCCTGCTGGTTCACAAGAATCTCGACGAGGCGGTCGCGGCGGCCTTTCAGATCGCCCAGGCCCAACGAACCGTGGTCTAGGGGACCGCTCGGCCCCCACCCCATGGAACGTCAAGTCCGGGCCTGATTCACCCGAAAATCACTGGATATGGTGCTGCTTCCCGAGCAGGGAACCCTGGAGGAGACCCCGCTACCGACCCTCGTGCTGGATCTCCACCGAGCACAGTTCAGCGGAACCGTGCGGATCGTCCGCGACCGCGTGGAGAAGACCTTCCTGTTCCGGGACGGCAGCCCGGTCTTCGCCGAGTCGAACCTGGCCAGCGAGAGCCTCGGCGTCCAACTCATCGACGCCGGCGTCATCAGCCGGAACGACTACTCCCGCGTGGTCCAGCGCGTGGAGAGCGAGAGCTGCAAGGAGGGCAAGGCCCTGCTCGATCTCGAGCTGATCGCGCCCCGGGGGCTGTTTCTCGCCCTGAAGGATCAGGTGCGCGCTCGTCTCGTCGAGTGCTTCAGCTGGGCCCAGGGCCACTTCACGATCGAGCCGAGCCACGAGCCGCCGGAGGAGACGCAGCCCTTCCGCGCCGACGTCTACTCCCTGATCCAGGAGGGCATCGAAGCGCACTGGGGCCCCGATCGGATCCTCTGCGACCTCGAGCCGCACATGAACCAGAACGCTGTGCGCACGTCCCTCGCCTCGCGGGTGCAGCCGCGCCTGGAGACCGACGTGGCGACCGTCGCCTTCATCGACGCCCTGAACGGGAGGTGCACGCTGTGGAAGGCGCTGCAGCGGGCCACGTCGCCGCGCGCGATGGCCACGGCCTGGCTCCTCGACGCCATCGGCGCCGTCGAATACCAGGAGGCCACCACCGAGAGATCGGCGTCCCCGCCGGAGCGGACGGAGCTCGAGATCGTCTTCGGGGAGGACGACGCCGTCGCCATCGAGGAGGAGCCCCGGCCCCGGCCCGCCAATGCCGCCGCAGGCGGGGACCCCGGCGCGACGGCCCCGCTGCGGGACGAGATCCGCGCCAAGTTCGAGAAGCTCGCGGAGCTCGATCACTACGAGCTGCTCGGCGTGACACCGGACGCCGAGGTCCCCCTCATCAAGCGCCGCTACCTGGAGGCGGCGAAGAGCTACCATCCGGACGCGCTGGCGCGGCTGCACATCGAGGGCGAGGATCGCGACCGCGCCAGCAAGGTATTCGCCGCGATCGGCACGGCCTACAGCGTGCTGTGCGACCCGGACCGGCGCCGGCAGTACGACGCCTCCCGCGTGGGCGACGACGACGCGGTCGATGCCGAGCAGCTCGCCACCGCGGAGACCCTCTACCGCAAGGGGGAGATCCTGCTGCGCCAGGGCAACTTCAAGGGCGCCCTCGAGTTCCTCCAGCCCGCCGTGGAGATCTACCCGGACGAGTGCGACTACCAGAGCGCCGCTGGCTGGGCCCTTTACAAGAAGATGCCGTCCGAGCCAGAGCTCGCGAAGGCGCACCTCGAGAAGGCGGCTGCGCTGCGTTCGACGGACGGCGTGGTGCTGTTTCGGCTGGGCGTCGTGCTGCGAGCACTCGGCGAGACGGTGGCCGCCGCGACCCTGCTCGCCAAGGCCAAGGTTCTCGACCCCGCCATCAAATAGCGTCGAGCAGCTCGTTCGCCGCGCTCGTCGGCCGCAGCCAGAACGCCTCCGAAGACCGCAACAGCTTCCTCACATCGTGGATGCGGAGGGCATACTCCCGACCGTCGTCGGAGCGCCACGCGAGCTGGCCATCGACGTCCCCGACCCGCACGAGCGGGCCCCGCAGGCCGCGTTCCGCGGCGATCCGCGCCATGATCCCGACCCGCCGGGTGCGAGCCTCGTCGATGGGCACGCGTTTGACGATCGTGCCGGACGGAATCGCGTACAGGGCGCGCAGCGTCGCGTCCTCGAACGGCTTGTCCTTCAGCAGGGCCTGGCCGGCCCAGCGGACCGAGTCGATCTCCCTCACCATCACCGTGCGCCCGACGTTGGCGTGCCCCTGATATCCGAGGGCATGGCCGAACTCGTGCAGCGCGCTGCCGAGGAACTCGGCGTTCGAGTGGGGCACCTTCCGCCCGACGTTGTCGTAGCCCCCGCGCCAGACGTGGATCGAGGCAGTCACCAGCTGTGCGCGCAGCCGGCCGCCGGGATCCCGGTCGAGCGTCCCGGGATCGACCGCGCAGTCGGTGATGGTGTTGGCGGCGTAGCCGCCGGTGGTTCCTCCTTCGGGGTCGATGAAGGTGACGTCGATCCCCGCGCCCGGCGGCGCGCCGGTGGTGAACCGGATGCCGAGGCCCGCCCCCTCCCACGCGCGCATCACCGCTGCGAGGCCGCTGCGCTCCTCGTCGCTGGCATCCCCGGGCAGGCTCACGGGGATCGCCGCGCCAGCGGGCCAGTGGCACAGGAAGAACAGCAGGGTGTCGCCGGTGGGCAGCAGGTAGGGCGTCAGGTCGCCCAACCGGTGCGACGAGATCTCCGCCAGCTCGGGATGGCGCAGCGTGAGCGCCGCCACGTCCCACGGGCCGCTGGTGCAGGCGACGGCGAGGCAGCCGGTCGCGAGCGCCGCCGTGCGCCGCGCGTTCCGGTGGTTCATGCGCCCTCCCCCCGACGGACCGTTTCCGCTTCCGGCCGCTACGGGCGCCGCTCGCCCGCCAGCGTGAACAGAGCCTCCGAGAGCTTGCCGAGGCCGGCGAAGCGCTCGTCCTGGGTCTGCCCGCGGGTGTAGCGGAAGTAGATCTGCTGGAGCACGACCGCCATCTTGAAGGTCCCGAAGACGAGGTAGTACGGGGTGGCCCCTACGTCGCGGCCCGCGCGTTCGCCGTAGCGCTTGGTCGCCTCGGCGCGAGACAGGAAGCCGGGGGACTGGGTCGGCATCGGGTTGCTGCCCGCGAGGCGCTCGCCGCGATCGCTCCACAGGCCGAGCAGCGTGCCGAGGTCGCACAGGGGGTCACCCAGTGTGCACATGTCCCAATCGTAGACGGCGATGCAGCGGCCGGGGTCGTCCGCCGCAACGGCCATGTTGTCGAGCTTCCAGTCGTTGTGGACCAGCGTGGCCGTGGGCGACCGCGGCCGGTTGTCGATCAGCCACTCCCGGACCTCGTCGGCAATGGCGACGTCCGCGGTCTTGGCGCGCTCGAAGCGGGCCGCCCAGCCCTTCACCTGCCGCTCGAGAAAGCCCTCGGGCTTGCCCAGGTCGGCGAGGCCGACGGCCGCCGGATCGACCGCGTGGAAGTCGACGAGGGCGTCGATCACGACTTCGGACAGCTTGCGATTCGCAACCTCGTTCCGGCCGCCGCCAAACTCCGCGGGGATCTCGCTGCGCACCACGATGCCGTGGCGGCGTTCCATGATCAGGAATTCGGCGCCGATGATCGCGTCGTCTGCGCAGTAGTGATACGCCCGCGGAGCGAGCGGGAACTTCCGCCACAGCTTCGACAGCACGCGGTATTCCCGATTCATGTCGTGGGAGGTTGCGGCGACGGGGCCCAGAGGCGGTCGCCGCAGCACGTACTCGATGACGTCGTCGCCTTCGCCGTACTGGAGCAGGTAGGTGAGGTTGGCGTGACCGCCCCCGAACTGGCGCACGCGAAGCGGCCGGTCGGTGCCGGGAAGCACGCCCGCCAGATACGCGGCCACGGCGGTTTCGTCGAATCCCTCCTCGGGCCGGACGTCGATGACCTCGTGTTGCGGCTTCGCCGTGCTGCTCTCGGCCATGGCGCCGGATCTTATCACAGCCTCCCTTCCGATCCGGGCCCGCGTTGGACGCCGCGCTGCGGATTCGGGTAGCTTGGGCAGTCGCTCGATGCAGACCCGCGCGCCGCGCGCCCGGGACGGGACGGGGAATCGGTGGACCTCGGTGAATTGGCGCTGCTGGCCGGAAGCGGAGTGGCTGCGGGAATCGTCAACACCGTCGCCGGGGGCGGTTCCCTGCTCACCGTCCCGCTGCTCGTCCTGTTCGGCCTGCCCGGAGGCGTGGCGAACGGGACGAACCGGCTGGGCGTCCTGATCCAGAGCGTGATCGCCAGCGGGAGCTTTCGCGCGCACGGCATCTTGGAGTTTCGCAGCGCCCTGCGCGTGATCGCGCCCCTGGCGGCCGGTTCCCTGGTGGGAGCGGTCGCCGTCACACGTCTCGCGGATGCCGCCTTCGAGCGGTCCTTCGGCGTCGTGATGTTGCTGCTGCTCGTTCCGACCTACCTGCGCCGATCGAGCCAGGCGTCCGCGGCAGCGGCGCGCCCATGGTCTCCTCTGGCCTCCGCGGCGATGTACGGGCTGATCGGGGTCTACGCGGGCGCCTTCCAGGCCGGCGTGGGCCTGCTGTTGCTGCTCGCACTCTCCCACGCCGGATTCGACCTGGTGCGCGCCAACGCCGTCAAGGTGATGGTCGTCGCAGTGTCCGCCGCGGTGTCGGTTCCCGTTTTCTTCTTCGAAGACCAGATCTCCTGGTGGCCGGCGCTGGTGCTCTCCGCCGGCCTGTCCGTCGGAGCTGCGCTCGGCGCGCGTCTGGCCGTGCGCGGCGGAGAGCGCGTGATCCGCCCGATCGTCGCCATCGCGGTGGTGGGTCTCGCGTTGACCATGCTCGGCGTGCTGTAGACCCGAGTCGCATCCCGAGGCGACGCCCGCAGTCAGCGAGAAGCCGCTGGGATTCCGTATCTGTCAGGGATATGCTGGAGCCGGATCCTGGCCGACGGGAGCAACACGCGCTTGACGACGATCTTCTCCCAGGTTCGCGATTGGCTCATCGACCTGCTCGTCGATGCAGGCGTACCCCGCGCGGAGATTCGAGAAGACCTCGCGCAGGATCGCGACGGCCCGATTGCGTGGGATGTCGTGGTGTCACTGTGCGCCCGCTACGAGCGTGTGCTCCCGGACCGCGAAGGCCGGATCGCCGCCGTGCGCCGGGCCGCCTCGGCGCGATTTCGCAGGGTCGCGTCGGCACCTTCCGGCGGCTTCGTTGACCAGCGCCAGTTCTATTGGTCGGCGCAGCACTGGCTCTTGCCCGCGCTGCTCCCGACCCTGACGACCGAGGCGCACGAGCTTCCCGACGGGCGCGTCAGCTGTACCGTCGAGAGCCCGGCGGACGCCACTGCGTGCCCCGTTCTGTTCGAGCTGATCGGCGGCGCGGTGATGGCGGTGCCGCACCTCTTCGGCCACCCCAAGACCCCGGTCGAGGTCGAGATCTGTGACCGCTGCGGCGTCTACATCATGAAGCCGCCGTCTCCCGACGACAACGTCGCTCCGACGGAGAATCGTGCGGCACCGGAAGAATGGCGCGAGCGCTTCGAGAGCATCCTCCGCGGCAGCGGACAGATCGTCTACGACTGGGACACCCGCACGGGAACCGTCGAGATCCACGGCGAGCACGACTCGCTCGAGATCCACATCGGCCCCACGAAGAACCGGCTCCGCGATTTCCTGCTCCACATGAGCGACGCCGACCGCGCGCGATTCCGTGCCGAGCTCCGGCGAGCCATGAAGGCGAAGGATCGCTTCTACTTCGAGATCTCGATTCCGCAACCGGGAAGTGAGCCGATCGCCGTCGAGCACGAGGGCTACTTCATCCTCGACACCGCCGGTGAGATCCGCCGCATGGTGGGCTTCGCGCGCAACGTCACCGATCGCAAACGTGGAGAGAAGGCACGACGCGACCATCAGAGGGTGCTCGACCGGGTTGCGGGTTCTTCCCCGGAGATCCTCTATCTCTTCGACGCGCAGGCCTCCCGCTTCAT
>JBHHVG010000201.1:0-5995 GCA_046754165.1 Myxococcota bacterium | reverse complement strand
GCTTACGGCTCTCTGCTGCGAGAGCGCCGGAGACAGTGTCACGCGCGCGTGGCGGAGGCATTGGAGGAGCACTTCGAAGGCCGCGCCGAGGCGCGGCCCGAGGTGGTCGGCCACCACTACCGGGAGGCCGGCGACGCCCGCCGCGCGATCGCCTGCTATCGCCGGGCCGCGGAGCAGGCGTTCGAGCGCTCTGCCCACGCGGAGTCCATGCACCACTGCCGGGAGGGCATCGACCTCACCGGAGAGATCCCGCAGGAGGAGGAACGCGGGCGCCTCGAGCTGCCGCTGCGCATCGCGCTGGGTGTCACTCTCATCGCCGCGCGCGGCTACGGCAACGCCGAGGTGGCGGAGACGCACGCCCGGGCTCGCGAGCTCTGTCGCTACGTCGGAGAGGGGCCCGATCTCTACCAGGCGATCGGCGGCCTCTATGTCTTCTACCAGGGGCGCATGGACCTCAAGCCGGCGGCGGAGCTCGCGGCCCAGCTGCTCGCGCTGGGCGACGAGGCCGGCGACCCATTCGTGCGCCAATGGGGGCACTTCTTCTCGAGCGTCCCGCTCTTCTACTGGGGCCAGTACGAGGCATCCATGGAGCACCTGGAGCTGGCGCTCGGGGACGAGGCCACCGGGGAGATCCCGGCCTGGTTCCGGCACGAGCACGAGATCCGCGTGTCCGCCTGCTCCTACGCTGCGCTGGCGCTGTGGGCGCTCGGTCTTCCGGACCGCGCGCGGCAGAGGATGGAGGAGGCCATCGTGCTGGGGCGCCGCAGCTCGCACCCCTTCAACCTGGCCTTCGGGCTGAGCTGGGCCACTCTGGGCTACCAGCTCCGCGGCGAGCCGGAGAAGGTGCTCGAGCTTGCGGCGGAAGCGAAGGAGATCTGCGGCGAGCAGGGCTTCCCCGCCTACCTCGGCCTGGCCCAGGCACTCCACGGCTGGGCGCGGACGCGCGAGGCACGCGATCCGGAGGGGATCGACGAGCTGCGCGAGGGCCTGCGTCTCAGCGCCACCACGGGGACCCGGACGGAAGCGCCGCGCACCATGGGGATCCTCGCCGAGGCTTACCAGAACCTCGAGCGGTGGACCGAGAGCCTCGCGACGATCGATTCCGCTCTCTCGGTCTCGCAGCGCTTCGGTTGTCCCTACTGGGATGCCGAGCTGCTGCGCCTTCGCGGCGAAGCGTTGTGGCGGCGCGAAGCGGACGCGGTCGACGAGGCGCAGGCATGCTTCGAGCGCGCCGCCGCTCTCGCGCGCGATCAGAAGGCGCCGGGCCTCGAGCTCCGTGCGGCGTTGTCCACAGCCCGCTGTCTGGATTCACTGGGACGTCGCGACGACGGTCGCGAAGCGCTGAAGGGGGTCGTCGAGTCCTTCACCGAAGGCGACGACCTTCCCGACCTGCGCGAGGCGCGAGACCTGCTCACAGCATCGCGTTCTTGAGCGGCGCTCCAAAAGCCTGCTTCTCGAACACGATGTGCGCGAGTGTGAGCCCCGTTTCGAAGGCTGCGCTGCCCATCGACCACGAGTAGATGTAGGTCCGGTAGAGCTCCTCGGAGTAGGCCCGGATGATGTCCTCCCGGTGGCGCACGGTGTTCTCGCGCCAGACGAGCGCAGTGCGCGCGTAGTGCACCCCGTAGGTCTCGGTGTGGAGGATACGCATCTGCCCCGAGTTCATCGCCGCCTTCACCAGGTTCGACATGGAGGGGGTGTCGCCGTTGGGCATGGCCACCGACGCGAACGACGTCCAGCGCTCCGTCGCAGACGCCATGAGTACGCCGTCATAGCTCTGCATGGTGTGGAGGAAGAAGCGGCCGCCGGGCACCAGGTGGTCGCTCACGAGCTTCATCAGGTCGTCGAGGTTCTCGCGACCCGCGTGCTCCGCCAGACCCACGCACACGATGCGATCGTAGAGCCCGGTGATGTTCTCGTAGTCGAGGTACTCGAACTCGCAGCCCGGGTAGTGCTGTCTCGCCCACTCTACCTGGTTGCGGGAGAGCGTGATGCCCTTGACCTTGGCACCCGTGTTGCGGTGGATGTGGTCGGCGAGCGTCCCCCAGCCGCAGCCGAGGTCGAGCACCGAGTGGTGGGCCTCGATCTGCGCCTTCCTCGTGACCAGCTGCAGCTTGTTCTCCTGCGCCTCCTCGAGCGTCGCCTCCGGGTGGGGCCAGATGGCACCCGTGTAGACCATCGAGGGGCCCAGCACCCAGCGAAAGAAGTCGTTGCCGACGTCGTAGCACTCTCCGATGGTCCGCCGGCGGACCTGCTCTTCGCGACTCTGGTCGCGCTGGTTGCGGCGGGTGATCCAGCGCATGGCCGGTGAGAGGGCGTTCAGCCAGCGGATGGTGCGCCGGAAGACGTGCTCGTTCAGCATGAAGACGAGCGCGACGTTGCGCGGGTCGGATGTCTCCCACTTCCTCTCCACGAAGCCCCAGCCGACCCCCCAGTCCCCCTGCGAGAGCATCTGGTAGTAGAGATTCGGATCCCGGATCTGCATGTCGGCACGCGTGGGGGAGTCCTCCGGCCCGAACCCGAAGCGCCGACCGTCCGGGGTCGTCAGCTCGAGGTGGCCGACCTTCATCCTCGAGCAGAGTCCCAGGAAGAGCTTCTCCGCGAGTCGGGACGACACGGACATTCGCAGGGACTCCCGCCGATCACTGGTTGTGGACCGAACGCAGTCTGACACATAATGTCCGCAGTGGGGGCGAGCAGGGAGGCGCCCATGTCCAGAGATCCCCTCGACGCCCGCATCGCCGTGATCGGCGCCGGCCCCGCCGGTCTCTCCGCGGCCTGGTACCTGAAACAGAAGGGTTACCGGGACGTCCTCGTGCTCGAGAAGCTCGGTCGCGTGGGAGGGCTCTGCAAGTCGATCACCGACGGATACATGTCCTTTGACCTGGGTGGGAACTACATCACGCCTTCGTACAAGGAAACGCGCAAGATCGCGCGCAGCGTGGGCGCGAAGACCTACCGCGGAAAGAAGTACATGCAGGCGCAGGTGGAGGGGTCCGGCGCCAACAAGAAGCTGACCTTCCGCAGCATCAAGGACTTCGTGATGGAAGATGCGGACACGGGCGAGCGCATCCCCTACTGGAAGATGGCCTGGGGCGTGGTCAAGTTCGCGTATCTGCGCTGGAAGGTCCGCGAGTTCGTGGACGCGCCCACCTTCGATAGGGTCCACGAAAGACCGGACCTCTGCGTGTCCTTCTCCGACTGGCTCGACCACAACGAGCTCGGCTTCATGAAGCGGATGTTCGAGATCCCCGTCCCCATGATGGGCTACGGGCTCCTGGACGAGATCGTCACACCGTACGTGCTGAAGTACATGGCCCCGGGAACCTATGGGTCGATGATCCTCCGCGGCCTTCCGGGCGTGGGCTGGCTCTCGCCCTGGCCCCGGCGCTTCGCGCTGGGCTTCCAGCGCATGTGGGAGCAGGTCTCCTGGGGTCTCAATGTGCGCATGGAGGTCGGCATCGAGGGCATCCAACGCACCAAGAATTCCCTGCGGCCCATCGAGATCACGCTCACCCACCCGGATCGCGTGTTCCACCGTCGGGAGGAGACGCGCGTCACGCACTACTTCGACCGCATCATCATCTGCTGCCCGCTGACCCTCGCCGTGCTCGAGGGGCAGCTCCACATGGACCTCCAGGAGCAGGAGACGGACGTCTTCAGGCGGATCCAGACCTACTCCTACTGCCAGACCACCATCCACGCGGTGGACCTGACGACCGGAAAAGAGGAAGACTTCCACCTTCCGGCACCGGTGGTTCCCATCACCCCCTTCAGCCGCTCCTCCGTCGGCTACCCGTGGGTGGTGGTGCAGGTGTGGGAGAACGCGAGCCGCATGCTCCAGTTCTACTCGCGCCTCGATCCGAAGGACTGGGTCGACTACCGCCGCTTCTCGAGCTGGACGATCGAAGAGTCCGATGTCGAGCAGGAGGACGCGAGCCGCAAGATCGTGCTCGATCGCGTGCGGTCGACGCTCGAACTGATGGGGGGGGCCGTGGCTGGGAGCACCAACCCACGGCTCAAGCGCTGGCGCACCTTCCACCGCTGGCCCTACTTCGGACACGTTACGCCGGGTGACTTCCGCGCCGGTTTCTACGAGAAGTTCGAGGGTCTCCAGGGGCTTCTCGGCACCTACTACGCGGGCGGAGCCACCACCTTCGAGCTGATCGAGTCCGTGGTGTGCAGCTCGAAGCACGCCGTCGAGAAGCTCGACGCGGACCTGCGCTCGGACCCCACCTTCGCGGGCTAGGCGGATTCGGGGGCGGGCCGGATCCGATCGCGCTGGAGCCGTCCCGTTCCGCGGGTGCGGCCGCCAACGGGGATCGCAGGTAGCCTACCGGCAGGGACTTCAGCACGAGGAGGTGTCGTCGATGGCTCGAACCAGTGGAGTCTCCGCCGCTCGCTGGCGGTGGATTGCGGTGGCCGTCGTATCGGTCCTTTCGGGAGCGGCGACCGTCTCGAAGGACCGGTCGGGCTTTCAAATGGTCGCGTTGATGCATCAGAACCTGGCCGCGATCAACGAGATCGAGGAAGCCGTGATCCGGGACGACTACGCGCGAGTCGCCACGGGCGCCTCGACGCTGAAAACACACGCCGAGTTGCTCGAGGACGCCGATCTGGCTTCGCTCGGACTGGATCCGGCGAAGGACGCGGCCTTCGACGAGTACCTGTCGGCCCAGGCGCAGTCAGCCGGCTCCATCGCGAAGGCCGCCGCCACCAAGGACGCCGACGCCGTCCTGCTCGGCATGAAGACGCTCTTCGGCGAAGCCTGCATCGGCTGCCACGCCGACTTTCGCGAGTCGGACGAGGGGCGCACCCCTCCGGTCCTCTTCATGCGTTCGTTTCTGAGCTCGCTGCAGAGCGTCAACCGGGGCATCGCGCTGAATGACTATGCACTCGTCGCCCGCGAGGCGCGGGAGATCGGCGCGATCGCACACATCCTCACCTGGACACAGGTGATCGAGTCGATGTTCATGGTCGTGGACCCGGCGGAACAGGCGGAGTTTCGCGGCCACTTCGAGACCTTGTCCACGCAGGCGATCCGGGTCGAGCGCGCGGCGATCGCGAGAGAACCGCGCATGATCTCCGCAGCGACCGAACGCATGATGAAAGAAGGATGCGTCCGATGCCACGACCAGTTTCGCAAGGAGATCAAGGAACGCTCTCTGCGTGCCCGCTGACGGGCTTCGGGTGGCGGTCGCCCGTGAAGGCCGCGGAGAGGGCTCACCTCACGGCTCGTAGTCGATCTCGCGTATTCCCGCGGCGATGTGCTTGTCTTTGATCTCCGTGACTTCGGAGAGCTTCCGGATCCGATTCGCGGCGCTGCGAATGACTTCGTCGAACTGACGCGCCGCATCGGGTTCCAGCACGTTGGCAGCCTCCGCGCGCATGCGAATCGCCTGCAAGATTTCGAAGGTATTGTTGACGATGTGCTGGACCGAGTTCATCGTCGCCTCCAGTGTGCGCCGCTTGGCAGATTCCACCTCCAGCTCTTTGTCGAGCTTGAGCCGCAGCAGGCTCGAATCGATGGCAACCGCGAATGCCAGGAAGATCGCCGCGATGACCAGCTCGTCGATCTCGCTGCCTTCCGTGCGGGCGTGAAGCACCGAAAACGCGTCCGACAGGTCGAAATCGGAAGAGAGAGCCAGCACGTAGTTCGCGATGCCGACGACGAACACCACACACGTGAGCTTCATGTTTCGAAGCGTTCGCATTCAGGACACACTCTCCGGCATCGCTGAGACCGGCCCGATCCAGAACACCGGGGTCGGAGGGTAGCCTCCCGCCTGTCCGCTCGCATGCAGAGTCGCTCGAGAGCGCACATCCTGGCAGCGGCCGAGCTGCGACTCCGCGGAAATCGGAAGCGACGGAGCGGATTGGTGGAGAGCCGCGAAAGCCACGCGGTTGTGTGTATTGCGGCGGAAGATGATTCGCGAAGAACGCAGGGAAGGATGGGGCCCGGTCCGATCGGCCGAGCGCGAGCCGCAGCTCGGCC
>JBHHVG010000200.1:0-6026 GCA_046754165.1 Myxococcota bacterium | reverse complement strand
ACGTCCGAGAGCTCCAGGCCGAAGTAGTCGGCCACGAGCTGGGCGGCGAGGGTGTACTGGCCCTGTCCTTCCAGGGCGAAGCCCACGCGAACCGATGCCTTGCCGAGGATGTCGAAGCTGACCGTCGCGCCCTCAGGCACGCCGGTGCCCTGCACGCCGACGATGGCGTAGGCATTCCAGTCGAAGACGCCGGGTTCGATGGCGCTGGCCACGCCGATCCCGACGAGCCGGCCCTGCTCCCGCGCTGTCGCCTGCTCCTCGCGCAGCTTCGCGTAATCGGACAGCGCCAGGACCTTGTCGAGCACGGCCTCGTAGTCGCCGCTGTCGTACTCGTTGCCGCTCGGGATGACGTACGGAAAGGCGTCCTTCGGGATGAAGTTCGCGCGCCGGAACTCCGCGGGATCGATGCCCAGGCTGCGGGCGGCGATGTCCATCATCTGCTCGAGGGCGAAATTGTGGGGCGGCGGGCCCATGCCTCGGTAGGGGCTCGCGGGGGCCTTGTTGGTCGCGACGAGGGTGAGGTCGTACTGGGCGGCGCCGATGGTGTACGGGCCGGTGAAGGCTGCCAGCGGCTTGGCCGCGCTGATGGCGCCGAAGCCCTCTCCGTTGGCGCCGATGTCGTCGAGAAGCTTCACGCGCAGTCCCGTCACCGTGCCGTCGGCCTTCACCGCCAGCGACAGCTCGTAGTGCCGGTCCCAGGCCTGGCTGCCGCCTGCCACGAGGTACTCCATGCGGTCTTCGATCCACTTCACTGGCCGGCCGCCGGCCTTCCGCGACAGCAGCAGGCTGATGTCCGTGCCGCGCACGCCGCCCTTGCCGCCGAAGCTGCCGCCGTGGGGGTGTGCGATCATGCGCACCTTGTTCGAGGGCAGGCCGAAGCTGGCCGCGCGACCGAGCGCCATGTGCGACGGTGACTGGAAGCCCCCGCGCACCGTGATGGTGCCGTCGACCGGGTTCCACTCGCTGATGCAGCCGTAGGTTTCCATCGGGTTCGCGCCGAGGCGGTTCCAGCGGAACTTCTCGCTGAAGACGTGGTCAGCCTCTGCGAACGCCGTGTCGACGTCGCCCCAGGTGAAGAGACGCTGCATCATGACGTTGCTGCCGCGCTCCTCGATCACGAGGGGGCTGTCGTCCGCCATCGCCGCGACCGGGTCCATCACCGGGTCGAGCGGGTCGTAGTCGGCGGTGATGAGCTCGAGGGCGTCCTCGGCAACGCAACGACTGATGGCTGCGACCGCGGCGACTGGCTCGCCGACGAAGCGTACCTTGTCGATCGGCAGGCAGTGGAGCCCCCAGCCTTCCGGAACCGCGGCTGCCGGATGACTCCAGCGCGCTGCGTCCTCACCGGTGACCACCGCGACGACTCCGGGCAGCTTCTCCGCCCCTCTCGTGTCGATGCTCGCGATGCGGGCGTGGGCGACGGGGCTGCGCAGGATCGCGCAGTGCAGCATGCCGGTGACGCTCACGTTGTCGATGAACTCGGTGCGCCCGGTGATCAAGCCAGCGTCCTCGATCCGCGGGACGGCGCGGCCCACGTAGCGCGCCTCGGTGATCGGCAGCTCGTCGATGCGGTTGGGGATTTCGACCGTCATACGCTGTCGCCCTGGCCCCCCAACTTGGCGGCGGCGGAGTGGACCGCGGCCAGGATGCTCTGGTACCCGGTGCAGCGGCAGATCTGTCCGCCGAGCACGTCCCGGATTTCCTCGTCGCTTGGAGATGGGTTCTCGTTCAGGAGCTCGTAGATCGACATCAAGAAGCCCGGCGTGCAGAAGCCGCACTGGAGCCCGTGCTCCTCGACGAAGGCCTGCTGAATCGGGTGCAGCTCACCGTCGACAGAAAGCCCCTCGACGGTCATCACCTCCGCGCCGTCGGCCTGGGCCGCCAGCATCAGGCAGGAACGCGCGCTCCGGCCGTCGACGAGCACGGTGCAGGCGCCGCACACGCCGTGCTCGCAGCCGAGATGCGTTCCCGTGAGCGACAGCTCCTGCCGCAGGAAGTCCGCCAGCGTGACCCGCGGCTCGACCTCGGCCTCGTGGGCCACACCGTTGACCGTCAGGCGGATCTTGTGCGCGCAGGCCATCGTTGTTGGACTCTCCGTAGGGTCGCGGTGGCGTCAGCCGGCGCGCTGCGCCGCCTCGGAGAGGCCGCGGCGCGTCAGCACGCCGGCCAGGTGCCGGCGGTATTCAGCCGACGCGTGGACGTCCGAGATCGGCTCGTCGATCTGATCGTGAACCTTCTTCGCCGCCGCGGCGAACAGCGCTTCGCCCGGCGCCTCGCCCGCGAGCGCCTGCTCGGCCGCGGTCACCCGCAGCGGGGTCGGCCCGACGCCGAAGAGCACGATGCGGACCTCGCGGCAGCGTCCGCTGGCGTCCTGCGCCAGGGTGATGGCCGCTCCGACGCTGGCGAAGTCGCCGTGGCGCCGGGCGACCTCCTGGATGGACCAGCCGGTCTTCTCGGGCAGCACGGGAACCCGGACCTCGGTCAGCACCTCGTCCTCGTCGAGAGCCGTGGTGAGATAGCTGACGAAGAAGTCCGCCGCGGTGATGCTGCGCTCGCCCCTCGGACCCACCGCGCGGAGCTCGGCGCCGAGGGCCACTGCCACGGCCGGGTACTCGGCGGCCGGATCGGCCTGAGCCATGGAGCCGCCGATGGTGCCGCGGTTGCGGATCTGGGGATGGGCGATCCAGCGCGTGGCCGCGTGGAGCAGGGGCTGGCGGCGTTCGACCAGGGCGGAGCGCTCGATGGCCCGCTTGGTGACCATGGCGCCGATCACGAGCCGGCCCTTCTCCTCGTGGATCTCGTCGAGCCCCGCGACCTTGTTCAGGTCGATCACCGCGGAAGGCCTGGCGAAGCGCATGTTGAGCAGCGGCATCAGGCTCTGGCCACCCGCCAGGAGCTTCGCCTCTCCGCCGTGCCGCGCGAGCAGGGCGACCGCTTCGTCGACCGTAGCCGGGGCGGCGTATTCGAAGGAGGGGGGCTTCATCGGGGTCCTTGCGGGCGTCGGAATTCGGACGGAGCATCCCATAGTTGCGCCTGCGGCGGAGAGGGTCAAGGCATGCTGACCGGCAGTCAACCTGCTTGACCGGCTCAGCTACCTGACCTACTTCCCACCCGCAGCTTCCGGTGTCGGGCGATTGGCCGCGGCGAATGCGACAGGCGGCGACGAGGAGGGCTCTGGATGACCTGGACGGACTGGCGGCAGGTGGAGGGTGACGGACTCGATTTCGAGCAGATCCTGTTCGAGAAGAAGCACCACGGCGATCTGGGTGGCGGCATCGCCCGCATCACCATCGACAAGCCCGACCAGTTCAACACCATGACGCTCTCCACCGTCGACGAGATGTTCCGTGCCTTCTATGACGCCAACCACGACGCCAGCATCGGCGTGATTCTCGTGGCGGGCGCCGGCAAGCACTTCGGAGTCGGCGGAGACGTCGAGTGGGAACGCTGGGGCCTGCGCGAAGCCTTCTACAACCGCTACCCCCACAACCGCCTGATCCGCGCCTCGCGCCAGCCCGTCATGGCCGTCGTCCAGGGCTACTGCCTCGGTGGCCACAACCACATGGCCTACTGCTGCGACTTCACCATCGCCTCGGACGACGCCAAGTTCGGCCAGGCCGGCCCGAAGGTGTCGAGCCCCGCCGACGGCTTCTTCGTCCCTTATCTGACCAAGGTCGTCGGCGCGAAGAAGGCCCGGGAGATGTGGATGCTGTGCCGCCGCTACTCGGCGGAGCAGGCGAGGGAGATGGGGCTCGTCAACGAGGTCGTGCCCCGCGATCAGCTCTGGGACGAGGTCGACCGTTGGTGCGAGGAGCTGCTCGCGATGAGCCCCGGCTGCCTCGAGATCCTGAAGGCCACCTTCGACCAGGAGATGGACGGCTACAAGGAGATGGGGATTACCTCCTCCCAGCTCTACCCGGACTGGTTCGACATGCCCGAGGGCAAGGAGGGCGCCGCCGCCTTCACCGAAAAACGTCCGCCGCGCTTCTGGAGCCTGCGGCGGCGCGAGGCGGAGCTGCGCAAGAAGCTGATCGACGACGGCGAAAGCTAGCGTCGCCATCGCGGCCGCTGAGGATCGAGCGATCGTGCCGTCCTTCGCGGTCCGCAGCGGCCGGCGCCGTGCGGCTCACGCGACGCGATCGGCCGTGAAGCGGTGGACCTCCATGCCGTCGGGCCAGGCCTCCTCTGGGAGCCCCGCCTTTCGCTTCAGAGCGCGCAGGAAGATCGCCGGATCCGGCAGATCCTTCCAGACCGCCGGCAGGAAGGTGCCGCTCTGCGAGCCGTTCCACAGCACCACGCCGTCGATGCCCGGACGCAGTCGGGCCAGCAGGTCGTCCTCCGAGCGCACGGCGACCTTCTCGAGTGGGCCGATGAGCGAGATCTCGACCTCGAGGTCGGCGATCTCGTGCGGGGGGAGCGGGGGGAAGCGCGGATCTCGAAAGGCCGCTCGGTAGGCGTTCTCCGCGACGCTCACGACGAGGGGAGAGCGGGGCCGCAGCGAGCCGATGCAGCCGCGCAGCGCGGCGTTCCGGCGCAGCGTCACGAACGTCGCGCGGAGTTTCCGCAGGTCGGGGGAGAAGGCCACGGGGTCGACCTCCAGCGGCCGTCCGGTCTCGACACCGCACGCGATCGAACGGCGCGCGACGTCCGTGAGCACCGCGGCGAAGCCCTGGCTCCGCTCGCGCGGATCAGCGGAGGACATACGCGCCGTATCCGACCACCTGGCTTCGCGGTCCCGAGGTGTCCCCGGAGTTCCGGAGGTCGACGTTCTTGCAGGCGAGGCCGTGGCGCTTGGCGGCGACCAGCAGGCCCCGCACCGGCACCCGACCACAGGCGGACTCGTCGCCCAGCCGGTCGGGGGCGAGCGCTTCGATCGCTCCGCTGGTGGCCGCGTCGAGGCGGCGGGCCGTGTCGTAGTCGTAGTGGTGGCTCAGGTCCGAGCTGACGACGATCAGCGTCTCGTCACCGCCCCAGAGCGCATCGATCACCTCGGCGACCTCCCCGTCGCTCGCGTCGCCGACCGTCAGGGGCACGAGCAGAAACGTCCCGAGCACCTGCTGAAGGAACGGCAGCTGCACCTCGAGGCTGTGCTCGAGGGCGTGGGCGCTCTCCAGAACGTGCACCTGGGGCAGGGCGAGTGCCCGCTGCAGGGTGTCCTGATCCACGTCCACGCGGCCCAGCGGCGTGGCGAAGGCCAGGGCCTCGGTCGCCGCCAGCCCCCGCAGCGGCGCGTGGTGGGAGGGACCGAGGAGCACGACGCGCTCGACCGCCGGGCGCAGCGGTCGGAGCGATGCGAAGGCCGAGGCCGCGACGGGACCGGAGTAGCGGTAGCCCGCGTGGGGAACGATCAGGGCCTTCGGGCGCGCCCCTTCGGCCCGCGCGGGGACCTCCTCGAGATACTGGTTCACGGTCGTTTCGAGGGTCCGTGGGTCGGCCGAGTAGAAGGATCCGGCGACCGCGGGCGGCCGTACGATGTTCATCTTCCTCCCTACCGGTCTCCGATGATGCGCACGCATTCGTGGCCGTCAACCGGGGACCCGGCGATTGACACGGCGGGCTGGATCGCCATCGTCTCCCGAATGGAAGCCACGCCGGAGCCTGTCTCGACCGACGCTCGCAGCCTGGGTGCCGCGGTCTCGACGAAGTACTGGCATCGCTGCGACGACGGTCGCGTCCAGTGCGATGTCTGCCCCCGGAAGTGCCGCCTGGCCGAGGGCCAGCGCGGCCTGTGCTTCGTCCGCGCCCGGCAAGGCGGAGAGATCGTGCTCACGAGCTACGGGCGTTCGAGCGGCTACTGCGTCGATCCCATCGAGAAGAAGCCGCTCAACCACTTCCTGCCGGGGACACCGGTACTGTCCTTCGGAACCGCGGGGTGCAACCTGACCTGTGCGTTCTGCCAGAACTGGGACATCAGCAAGTCGCGCGAGATGGACACGCTTGCGGACGAGGCTCCTCCCGATCGCATCGCCCGCTCCGCCCAAGAGCTTGGCTGCCGCAGCGTCGCCTTCACCTACAACGACCCGGTC
>JBHHVG010000199.1:0-6050 GCA_046754165.1 Myxococcota bacterium | reverse complement strand
TGATGAGCCGGTAGATCTCGCCGCGGTTGATGGCCTCGACGGCGATGTTCATCTCCGTGTAGCCGGTGAGCATCATGCGGACCACGTCGGGATGACTCTCGCGAACGTGGGAGAGGAGGTCGACGCCGGACATCTCCGGCATTCGCTGGTCGGTGACGACGACCTGGGCGGGGACCCTGTCGAGGATCTCGAGAGCTTCGCTGCCGCGCGACGCACACACCACGTTCATGTCTTCACTGCGCAGCAGGCGCTGGAGCGCTTTCAAGATGTTCACTTCGTCATCTACGAAGAGCACCGTGTGTTCGCGCTGCATGCTTTCCCCGCGTCGGAAATTCAACTCTGCATGGCACTTACTTTTCAAGTTGCATGCCAACCTCGCCCGACGGTGAAGACGCGATGGGAAACGGTCACTTGAGGGGGGATCTGCGCACCGGCCCACTGCCGGCGCCCGTCCCCGCAGCGGGAACGTGATCGGAAGCGCGGCGGAAGCGCGCCGGCAGCTTGCGGATCGCCTGCCGGCGCCGCGCGCCTGCCGGTCACGGCAGAGGCCGCTCCAGGCGGTCGAGGCGACTGGGAAAGTCACGCCTGCGCGGGGGATGTGCAGCCGATGTGGCCCGTGGGCCGATGCCCGCGTTCCCGATTCCGGGATTTCCCGAATCCGGGAAGGGAGGGCGCGGGGCCCGTGTCAGGCCGTCTCCGCCGCCTCCAGCCCGAGGCGCTCGCGCCGATAGCTGCCCGACTGCACGGATTCGCACCAGGCGCGATTGTCGAGGTACCACTGCACGGTCGCGGCGAGGCCGCCGTCGAGGTCGTGGGCCGGCCGCCAGCCGAGCTCGCGCCTGATCTTCGCGGAGTCGATGGCGTATCGGCGGTCGTGGCCCGGGCGATCCCTCACGAAGGTCTTCAGGTCGCCGTAGCGCTGCACGCCGGCCGCGGCCAGCGCCGGGTTGCGAGCCGCCGGCCGGACCCGCTCGAGCTGCTCGCAGAGGGAGTCGACGATTTCGAGGTTGGTCCGCTCGGCGTTGCCGCCGATGTTGTACCTCTCGCCGGGAACGCCGCGTTGCAGGACCGACAGGATCGCCTGGCAGTGGTCCTCCACGTAGAGCCAGTCGCGCACGTTTCCGCCGTCTCCGTAGATGGGCAGGGGCTTGCCCTCGACGGCGTTGAGGATCATGAGCGGCAGGAGCTTCTCCGGGAACTGGTAGGGGCCGTAGTTGTTCGAGCAGTTGGTGAGCAACGTCGGCAGGCCGTAGGTGGCGCCGTAGGCCCGGACCAGGTGATCCGCCCCGGCCTTCGAGGCCGAGTAGGGCGAATTGGGCTCGTAGGACGTCGTCTCCTCGAAGGCGCCGGTGGGGCCCAGGGAGCCGTAGACCTCGTCGGTGGAGACGTGCAGGAAGCGGAAGTCACTCCGCGGCTCCGGTTGCAGCAGGCGCCTGGCGGCGTCGAGCAGCTCGAAGGTGCCGGTCACATTGGTGCGGATGAACTCCGCCGGTCCGTCGATCGAACGGTCGACGTGCGTCTCTGCCGCGAAGTTGAGCAGTGCCGTGGGCGCGACCTCGCGGTAGATCTGCTCGACGGCGCCGCGGTCGGCGATGTCTGCGTGGATGAACTGGTAGCGGGGATGGCCCTCGACGTCTGCGAGGCTCTCGAGATTTCCCGCGTACGTCAGCCGATCGACGACGACCACCCGCGCGTCGGTCTCCGCCAGGGCGACGCGCACGAAGTTCGACCCGATGAAGCCCGCTCCGCCGGTGACGATCCAGGTGGCGGACGTCACACGTAGTTTCCGCCTTCGCTGACGGAGAGCTGGGCGCTCGCCTTGCGGAAGCGCTCCACCTCGTCTTGAAGGTCGTGGGTCGTCACCGGCGTGACGGCCTCGCCCGCCGCCTCACCGCGCGCCTTTCGGCGCAGCACCGCGTGCATGATGCGGATCCATTCTCCGGTCGACGAGCTGCGGTGCTTGCGCACGACCGACTCCCAGTCGACGGCGTCGAAGAGAGGGTGGCCCGCCCGCTTCTCCGCGCTGCCGGCGTGGATTCGCAGGGCCGCGACGATGTCGTCGGGATAGACCGGCGTCACCTCCACCATGCGCTCGAAGCGCCCGGGATGTGCGAAGGCCTGTCGCAGCGTGGCCGGGTGGCTGGTCAGGCCGATCACGAGGTGGCTCCCGATGGCGATGGTGCGGTCGATCAGGTCGAGCAGGAAATCCATCACCGGGCCGACGGGCAGGTCCGGGCGGCGCGCGCCGATCTCCTCGGCCTGGGAGAACTCGAGCTCGTCGAAGACCACCGTCAGGGCCGGCATGTCGGCGAGGGTCTGGGACCAGGCCTTGACCAGATCGCCCACATTGCCGCCCCGGTGGATGACCTCGAGCACCAGGCGCGGGACGTTGACGGTGAGGTGCGCGGTCTCGGTCTGGGTGGCCAGCGCCCGGGTGAGCAGGCGCTTGCCGGCGCCGCGCTTGCCGATCAGCAGCAGACCCGATGGCGGCGCCGTTCCCCAGCGCCCGTAGACCTCCGGGTCGGTGGCGGCGCAGGCATAGGTGAGGATCTCCTCCTTGGCCGCCGCCAGGCCGCCGATGTGGCCGACGTCGACGGCGGGCTCGGAGTCGAGCTCCGTCGCCTGGAGGACCGGCTCGAACTTGCGGGCGAAGCTGCCCCAGACGTTCTGGCTGCGCTCGCGCTCGATGGTGCGGTCCGACATGCTGGCAGAAGCATACCGCGCCCGCTGCGGTGCGCCGTTCACTTCGTGGCGAAGAAGTCGACCATCTTGGCGTCGAGGGAGGCCGGGCGGGTGCGGCCGCGGCCCCAGTCCCGCAGCTCCTTGATGCGCTCCTCGTAGGTGTCGTAGAGCGGCACCGTCTCGTTGATGGCGTTGGCGACGTCTGCCGGGGTGACCTCCCGGTCCTCGGAGAAGGCCGTGTAGAGCGAGGCGGTGACCGCCTGCTCGAGCTCGGCGCCGGTGAGGCGGCCCGCCTGCTCGGCGAGATCCTCCAGCGGAAACTGGAGCGGGTCGCGGCCGCGCTTGCTCAGGTGGATGGCGAGGATCTCGGCGCGCTCCCGCTGGGTGGGAAGGTCCACGAAGAAGAGCTCGTCGAAGCGTCCGCGCCGCAACAGCTCCGGCGGCAGCCCGGAGACATCGTTCGCGGTGGCGACCACGAAGACCGGGCTCTGCTTCTCCGACAGCCAGGTGAGGAAGGCGCCGAAGACGCGGGCCGAGCTCGCGTCGGCGCCGGAGCTCGAGAAGCCCTTCTCGATCTCGTCGATCCACAGCACCGTGGGGGCCAGGGACTCCGCCACCGCGATCGCCTCGCGCACCGACGATTCCGGGCTCGCCGTCTCGCCGCCGAAGGCGGCCGCGAGGTCGAGGCGCAGCAGCGGGAACTGCCACTCCCGGGCGACCGCCTTGGCGGCGACGGACTTGCCGCAGCCCTGGATGCCGAGCAGCAGCAGGCCGCGCGGCACCGGCAGCCCGTAGCGCACGGCCTCGGGGCCGAAGGCGCGGCGCCGCTGGGCGAGCCACTGCTTGAGCTCTCCGAGCCCGCCGAGGTCCTCGAGCCCGCGCTGTTGCTCGTGGAAGGTGAGCGCTGGCGTGCGCCGGAGCGCACGGCGCTTCTCGCGCACGATCACCTCGACGGCGCGTGCGTTGATGCCCCCAGCAATCTGGAGAGCCTTGCGGAACACGCGCATGGCTTCCGTGGAGCTGAGCCCCAGTGCGGCGCGAACCGCCTCCCGCAGGGGCTCCTGCTCGGGCTCGATGTCGTTGCTGTGTTCGACGAGCTTCTGGAAGATCGCCTGGATCTCCACGTCGTTGGGCAGCGGCAGCTCCAGATGTCCGGTCTCCCGGATCAGCTCCGGGGGCAGGTCGATGGCGGGGGCCAGGAAGATCAGGGTCTGGCGGCGGCTCGCCAGCACCGGCAGCAGGTCGCGGATCCGGCGCGTGGCCCGGGCGTCGTGGAGCACCCGATGCGCGTCGAGGATCACGAAGAGCGCCGGGTCGTCGCGCTGGGCCATGGCGCAAAGGCCTGCGTCGAGGCTTCCGGCGCTCTTCTCGTCGCCGGCCAGGCCGGAGGCCAGAGACCACGACACGAGCGTGCGGTCGAAGGCCTGCGCGACGCGCTCGATCACGCCGAGGGCGCGCTCCTCCTCGAAGCTCTCGAAGGCGATCGCACGCCAGCCGGCGCGGATCAGCAGGGTCAGCTCTTCGCGGGGCGGATGGCTCATTCCGCGTCCGCCGTCACCCGCATGACTTCCTCGAAGGTGGTGAGACCGAGGGCGAGCTTGCGGACGGCCGCGTTGCGGACGGACTGCATGCCCTCGATGCGGCCGGCGTTGCTGATCTCGTTGGCGTCCTTGCCTTCGTTGATGAGCGAGCGCACGCGCTTTCCGACATCGAGCATCTCGAAGACGCCGCTGCGCCCGTAGAGCCCCGTGTAGCGGCAGTCGACGCAGCCTTCGCCGGCGCGCACCTTGAGGGTGTCGCGCTGCTCCACGGGCACCCGCAGGCCCAGCGCGGCGATCTGGTCTGCGTTGAGGTAGGTCTCCACCGCGCAGTGCTCGCAGATGCGCCGGATCAGGCGCTGGGCGACCACGCCCCGCAGCACGCTCGACAGCAGGAAGGGCTCGACGCCGAGCTCGACGAGGCGAGTCACCGCTCCGGAGGCGTTGCGGGTGTGCACCGTCGAGAAGACCAAGTGGCCCGTCAGGGCCGCCTGCACCGCCATCTGCGCGGTCTCGGCGTCGCGGATCTCGCCCACCATGATGATGTCCGGGTCCTGGCGGAGGATCGTCCGCAGCGCAGCGGCGAAGGTGACGTCGATCTGAGGCGTCACCTGCACCTGGCAGAAGCGCGGGTCCACCATCTCGATCGGGTCCTCGACAGTGGTGATGTTGATCTCCGGTCCCGAGAGGTAGCGGAGCGTCGAGTACAGCGTGGTCGTCTTGCCCGATCCGGTCGGACCGCTCACGAGAATGAGACCGTTCGGGCAGGTGATCCACTTCTCGTAGAGCTCGCGTTCCTCGCCGGTGAAGCCGAGGTCCTGGACGTCGGCGAGCAGCACGCTCGGGTCGAACACGCGGATCACGACCTTCTCGCCGAAGGCCGTCATCATGCTCGACACGCGCAGCTCGACCTCGCGCTCCTGGCGCTGGGTCTTGATGCGGCCGTCCTGGGGGCGTCGGCGCTCGGCGATGTCCATGCCCGCCATCACCTTCACCCGCGACGTCACCGCGCCGTGCACGGTGAGGGGCAGGGTGTCGATGTCGTGCAGGATGCCGTCGATGCGAAAGCGGATCACCGCGTCGTCGATGCGCGGCTCGAGATGGATGTCCGAAGCGCGCTGCTCGAAGGCGTAGTTGAGCAGGTAGTCGACGGCGGCGATGACGTGCTCGTCATCCTTGGACGCCAGATCGCTCGTCGATTGGAGCTCGACGAGCTGGACCAGCGCGCCGGTGCGCCCGGGCCCCAGCTCATCGCGGGCCTGCTTCACTCTCGAGCGAAAGCCGTAGACCCGATCGATGACCGCCACGATGTCACACTTGGCGGCGACCACGTACTCGAGCGGGTTCGGGATCAGGCTCTCGAGGGATTCCCGCAGGGTGGTGTCGAAGGGGTCGGTGATCGTGAGCGTCAGCGTTCCGTTGTTCTGGGCCACCGGAATCGCCGCGTGGCGGTGGGCAAAGGCCCGCGACAGCGTCTTGGAGACGAGGTCGTTGTCGATCTTCAGCGGGTCGATCTTGAGATAGGTCGCGCCGCCGGCCGTGGCCAGCACCTCGGCCACGGTATCCTCGGTGATCTTGCGGAGTGGACTGTTCGGATGCTGGACGCCGGCGGCGGCGATGATCTCCGCCGGCGACACCTCGTAGCGGGCGGCCGCCTGGGAGCGGACCGAGCCGACCTTGTCCTTCAGCACGCGGCTCTTGAGCGTCGTCGCCCGGGCCTCGATCTCCCGCGCGCCCTGCTCGTCCAGCAGCTGCTGCCGGACCATCAGCGCGAGCACCTCTTCGAGTCCGAGTGCGGGCCGCAGCGCGCCGCGCTCCACCCGGGTGTTC
>JBHHVG010000198.1:0-6055 GCA_046754165.1 Myxococcota bacterium | reverse complement strand
GGACGGAGGCGACGGTGATCCTTGGACCCTCGTGGTTGCGAGGCAACGGGGGCCTGGGATCGGAGCGGTGGGTGGGAGGCCTCCGATGCGGCACAGAGCCTCCGGCCGGAAGGGGTCCACCAGCCGCTACCGAGGTCTCTGCGTACCCGGCGGGTGGCCTCGGCCGACTTGGGGTCTCGCTCTCGGGCTCGCCGACGGCGCAACGGTAAACAGCGTCCGTGGGTTTCGCAGCTGGGGGCCCGGGCGCTTCTCAGTCCTCGGACTTCGCTGCCCGCTGCCGCCGCTCTCGCCAGGTCGCCAGGCGTTCGGCGACGGCACCCTCGGCCCCCTGGTCCGTCGGCGTGTAGAAATTTCCATCCGCGACTCCCTCCGGAAGGTTGGACGTCGCCACGAAGCGGTCGGGGGCGTCGTGGGGGGTCTGGTAGCCGCGGCCGTATCCGCTGGCCTCCATCAGCGCGGTGGGCGCGTTGCGCAGGTGCATCGGCACCGGGAGTGAGCCGTGCCGCGCAACCGCCTCGCCGGCCCGACCGAACGCCGCGAAGGCCGCGTTGCTCTTCGGAGCGCAGGCGAGGTAGGTGACGGCCTGGGCGAGCGGAATGCGGCCCTCGGGCATGCCGATGCGCTCGACCGCGAGGTGCGCCGACGTGGCCACGCCGAGAGCCGCTGGATCGGCGTTGCCGACGTCTTCGGACGCGAAGATCACGAGACGCCTTGCGACGAAGAGTGGATCCTCCCCGGCATCGAGCATGCGCGCCGCGTAGTAGAGTGCCGCGTCGGGATCGCTGGCCCGCAGACTCTTGATGAGCGCGGACACCACGTTGTAGTGCTCTTCGCGGTCGCGGTCGTGATGGAGCAGGCGCCGCCCGGCGGCCTCGCGGATCGCCTCAGCGGGCAGGGGGATGTCCGGCGCGTGGCCGCTGCGGTGGATCGCCGCGGCGGCCTCGAGCACGCCGAGGGCGCGGCGGGCGTCGCCGTCCGCGGCCGCGGCGATGGCTTCGACCGCTTCGTCCGGGAGCACGAGGGCGAGCTGTCCGAGCCCCCGTTCCGCGTCGCCAGCGGCACGGCGCACCAGCACGGCCAACGCTTCGTCTCCCAGGCGTTCGAGGGTGAACACCCGGCAGCGCGAGAGCAGCGGCGCGATCACTTCGAAGGAAGGGTTCTCGGTGGTGGCGCCGACGAGGGTCACGGTGCCCGTCTCGACGTGCGGGAGCAGGGCGTCCTGCTGGGTTCGGTTCAGCCGGTGCAGCTCGTCGAGGAAGAGCAGGGTGCGGCGGGAATCGCGGCGCGCGCGCTCGGCCACCTGGCGGATCTCCGCCACGCCGGACATCACCGCGGACAGGCCCACGAAGCGGGCGTCGACGTCTCGGGCGAGGGCCCGGGCCAGGGTGGTCTTGCCGCTGCCTGGCGGTCCCCACAGGATCATCGACGGCAGCGCTCCCGACGCGACCAGTGAGCGCAGCGCCGAGCCGGCGCGGAGCAAGGCCTCCTGTCCGACCATCTCGTCGAGGCAGCGCGGGCGCATGCGCTCGGCCAGCGGAGCGCGGGGGTCGACCGCGTCGGTGTCGCTTCCCGGCGGTGGTCCGAACAGGTCGAGGGAATCAGCGGGGGGCATGCGCAGAGCGTAGCAACGTGGGATCATCGAGGGCGTCCTGGCAACGGGGACCGCATGCTCATTCGCTCGGTGGGAATCTGCCTCAAACCGAACCAGCCCCAGCTGGCTGACGCGGTGCGGTCGCTCGAGGCCTGGCTCGTCGACCGCGGCTTCGACGTCGTCCTGGGCAAGCAGGCCGCGAGTGCCACCGGCGTGCCGGTGACGCTCCGCTCCGAGGTCGCCGAGAAGGTCGACCTGATGATCGTGCTCGGCGGTGACGGCACGCTCCTCGCCGTGGCGCGCGCGATCGGGAGCCGGCCGGTGCCGATCCTCGGCGTCAACCTCGGAACGCTCGGTTTCCTGGTCGAGATCCCTCGAGAGGAGCTGTACGACACCCTGGAGGACGTTCTGGCCGGCCGATGCCTCACCGAGGCGCGCATGCGCCTCGATGTTTCCGTCGAGCGGGACGGGCAGGTCATCGACGACTACCTCGCGCTCAACGACGCGGTGATGGCGCGGACGGCGCTCTCGCGCATCGTCGACCTCGAGGTCCGTGCCGACGGGACCGAGGTCACCACCTACTTTGGCGACGGTCTGATCGTCGCGACGCCGACGGGCTCCTCGGCCTACTCGCTCTCCGCGGGCGGGCCGCTGCTGCTGCCGGGCATCGAGGCGATCGTGCTCACGCCGATCTGTCCCCACACGCTCACCCAGCGTCCGCTCGTGCTCGGGCACGGCTGCAATCTCGAGATCACCGTGCACAACACCCGGGGCGGCGAGGTGCAGCTCACTGTCGACGGCCAGGTCGGCTGTGAGCTGCGCGAGGGCGACCGCGTGAGTGTGCGACGTTCAGACCACCCCGCGCGCCTGCTCGTCCCCAGCGGACGCAGCCGCTTCGAGTCCATGCGGACCAAGTTGCGCTGGGGGGAGCGTTGATCGAGACCCTGCGCATCGAGGGGATGGCCATCGTCGACCGCGTCGAGCTCGAGTTCGGGCCCGGCCTCAACGTCCTCACCGGCGAGACCGGTGCGGGCAAGTCGATCGTGCTCGGCGCGCTGTCGCTGTTGGCCGGCGCGCGCGCGTCGTCCCAGGTCGTGCGCGACGGCTGGGACGAGACCGCGGTCGAGGCGGTCTTCGACACCACACGGCTCCGGGAGGTCGAGGCCGCCCTGGCCGCGCGCGGAATCGATACCGACGAGCACGAGCTCGTGGTCCGCCGCACCGTCGCCCGGGCCGGGCGCAGCCGCGCGCGGTTGGCCGGTCAGCTCGTGCCGGTGACGGTGCTGAGCGAGATCCTGGCGGGCCGTCTCGAGATCTCGAGCCAACACGACTCCCAGGGGTTGCTTCGGCCGGAGATGCACGGGCGCCTGCTCGATCGCATGGGCGGCCTCGACGAACTACGCGCCGCCGTCGGGCGCCGCTTCGCTGCGGCGCGGGCCCTCGACGAAGAGCTGGCCCAGCTTCGCAGCGCGACCCAGCAGCGCTCCCAACGGCGGGACTTCCTGGCGTTCCAGGTCGCGGAGATCGGCGCCGCGACCCTCGACCCGGAGGAGCTCGCGGATCTGCGGATTCAGCGCGGCCGTCTGGCCCACGCCGAGAAGTTGAGGGAGGAGGGGATGCGGGCGCTGGGGCAGCTCGTCGGCGATCCCCAGGCGTCGGACTCCGCGGGCGCCGTCGATTGCCTCTCCGAGGCCGTGCGGCGCACGTCGGCGTTGGTAGAGCTGGATCCCGGTCTTTCGGAGGTCGCCTGCCGCCTGCGGTCGCTGCAGGACGATCTGCGCGACGCGGCCTTCGAGCTCGAGCGGCACCTGGACGGCATCGAAGGAGACCCGGCGCGCCTCGAGGCAGCGGACGCGCGTTTGCACCAGGTCGAAAAGCTCCAGCGCAAGTACGGCCAGAGCGTCGAAGAGGTGCTGGCCTTCGGCGAACGTGCCGCTGCCGAGCTCGAGGAGCTCGAGGGGGCGGACGACCGCGAGGGAGTGATCGCCGCCGAGCGCGAGCGCGTGCTCGCGGCGCTGGCGCAGGACGCGAAGCGGCTGACCGCGGGGCGCGTGAAGGCGTCGGCCCGTCTGTCGAAGGTGGTGCAGGCCAGCCTGCGCGAGCTCGGCATTCCCGATGGAGCGTTCTCCGTGGCGCTGCCTCCGGCTGAGCCGCCCCAGGGCCTGCCCTGCGGCGCGTCCGGTGCCGAGGTGCCCGAGTTCCGCTTCTCGGCGAACGCCGGTGAAGAGGTTCGCCCGCTGCGCGCCGTCGCCTCCGGAGGGGAGCTCTCGCGCGTGTTTCTCGCCATCAAACAGGCGCTGCGGGAGGCCGACGCAGGGATGGTCCTCGTCTTCGACGAGGTCGACGCGGGCATCGGCGGCCGCGCGGCCGACCGGGTGGGGCGCAGGCTGGCGGAGCTGGCCGCCCACCACCAGGTCCTCTGCATCACCCATCTGCCCCAGATCGCCGCCTTCGCGGAGACGCACTTCAAGGTCGAGAAGGGTGGGCGGGGAGGCCGGGCTCTCACGCGCATCGAGCGCGTCGAAGGCCCCGCGCGCGTGGAGGAAATCGCGCGCATGGCCGGAGGCGAGGCCGTCGGAGAGGCCACCCTCGAGCACGCTCGCGAGCTGCTGGCGTCCCGCTACTCCTGCGGGCACTGAACCGGCTGCCCGGCAAGCTGCCCGGCCCGAAACAGCCGATCCAAGGACAGCGGAATCTGGCGGGAGACGTGTGTGTCCCGTCACGTCCGCCGAATCCGGAGCGGTCGATGACAAACGGCAGGGATTCCGCGCCCGAGCGGCGTTCCGGCGATGAGCCGGTTCCTTCGGGCGCGAGCATCGAGGTGGTACAGGGCTTCTACGAGGGTCTTCGGATCCCGCTGGACCGCGACTGGATGGTGATCGGCCGCGGGCCCACGGCGGACGTCGTGCTCTCGGAGCCGACGATCTCGCGGGCTCATGCGGCGGTCGGATACGAGAAGGGAGAGTTCTTCGTGCAGGACCTCGGCAGCACCAATGGGACGGGGGTGAACGCACAGCGCCAGCCCCGCTGCGTGCTGTGCGATGGAGACGAGATCCAGCTCGGAAAGCTGTTGTTCAGGTTCAAGCAGGCGGCCTAGCTGCCCGGGCGGTGGCGCCCGCACTGCGTGCAGAGGGGAATGGAAAGGATGGAGCGTTATTCGCTGATCTTGGTGGCGGATGAGACGGCGCCGATCCGTCGGTTCGACTTCCGCAAGGACCGAGTCAAGCGCGCGGCCCAGGCGGCCGTCGTCGCCGTGTGCCTCTTCCTGGTTGGCTCGGTCGACTACGTCCGCGTCCGCATCGATCACGGCCAGCTCGAATCGCTGCGGGCGGAGACCGTGCGGCAGCGCGACCAGATCCAGCGCTTCACCGCCACCCTCTCCCAGGTCGAGAGCCAGCTGAAACGCTTGAGCGAGTTCGAGCGGAAGGTGCGCATCATCGCGAACCTGCCGGGCTCCGCGGCGATCGGTGGAGACGACGTGATCGCCGCGGGCGAGAGCGTCGGATCGAGCACAGCGTCCGCCGCGCGGGCCCCGGGGGATGCACCGCCCGCGGAAGCCGTGGCGGTTCCCGAGGACGGCGCGGTCGCGGGCGAGGCAGGGCCGGATCCTCGAGCCACCGCGCAGCCCGCCGCATCCGAAGGGACGGCGCCGGATGCCGGCCGCGTCGGCGCCCTGCGCCTCGAAGCCGAACGCCTCGGCGTCATCGCGGATGCGCGGAAGGCCTCCCTCCTCGACGTACTCGAGAAGCTCGAGTCCAAGCGGCACCACCTGGCGTCCACGCCGGCCATCTGGCCCTCCAAGGGCTGGCTGACCTCTCGCTTCGGAAACCGGGTGTCGCCGTTCACCGGGGCACGTCAGTTCCACGCGGGCATCGACATTGCCGGTGAACGGGGGACCGACGTGATCTCGCCGGCCCGCGGCAAGGTCGTCTTCGCGGGAAAGCGTGGGCCCCTGGGAAACTCGCTGATCGTCGATCACGGCTACGGCATGCGCACGATCTACGGCCACGCCGCGGAGCTCTTCGTCAAGCGCGGTGATCATGTCGAGCGCGGCCAGGTCATCGCAACCGTCGGCAGCTCCGGGCGCAGCACCGGCCCCCACCTGCACTATGTCGTGGAAGTGAAGGGCAAGGCGGTCGACCCCCTCGACTACATCTTCGACTGAGGCCGGGCCCGCGTCGCGAGGGCGAAGAATTGCGTGAAAAGCCGGGGGTTTGCCGCGTTGCGACCCGTTTCGTACACTGCCGGCTCTAGCCCGTCCCCCCGGAGCCATTCGCGATATCCATGGCTGGACTGATCCAAAAGATCTTCGGCAGTGCGAACGATCGGCTGATCAAGCGAGTCCTCCCCTTGGTCGAGCGCATCAACGCCATCGAAGGTGACCTCGTCGTGCTCTCCGACGCGGACCTGCGCGGACGCACCGTCGCCTTTCGCGAGCGGCTCGATGCCGGCGAGACCCTCGAC
>JBHHVG010000197.1:0-6059 GCA_046754165.1 Myxococcota bacterium | reverse complement strand
AGCTCGTCTGGGTGAACGTCCACGGGCTCTTCGCGGTGGGCATCAGCGTGTGCGCGCTCGCCCTGGCCGGCGAGCTATGCCGTCCGCTCTCTCCGCAGCGTGCGGCGCTGCGCCCGGCGCGCCTCCGGCGCCTCGCCGCCGTCACCGGGCTCGCCTGTTTGGCGAGCCTGGCGAACCCGAACAGCGTCGATGCCGCGCTCTACCCGCTCCAGCAGCTCGGCATGATCGGCTTGCCGGGGCAGCGCTCCGGGGGGCCGCAGTCGACGGAGCTCCAATCGCTGGTCACGGGCTGGCGGCTGTTGCCGACGCCGTATCTCGCGCTGCTGGCTGCGCTCGCGCTCTTCTCCGGCGCAGGAATGCTGTCGAACTGGCGGCGGCTGCGCGTCGGTGACGTGCTGCTGTGGGGTGCTTTCGCCGTCCTCGCCCTGGCCGCCGTCCGCAACGTGCCGCTCTTCGCCATCGTCGCCGGCCCTCTCGCCGTGCGAAACTGGAACGAGCTCCTCGACGGCTTTCGTCCGCGACCCGGAGTGATGCTGGCGGCGACGGGCCTTCTCGCCACCGCGCTCGCGGCCGTGGCCGCCGACGCGGCCCGGGGCAGCTTCTTCCCCCGCATCGACGTCCTGCGGGAGCCCGGACTCGGCGTGGCCGAGGGGATCTTCCCAGTGGCCGCCGCCGAGTGGATCGCGCGGGAAGAGCCGAAGGGCCCCCTCTGTCACCACATGCTCCACGGTGGCTACCTCATCTGGCGGCTGCATCCGGACTACCTGGTGATGGCCGACGGGCGACTCGAGGTGTTCGGCGGCGACACGACGCGCGCGCTGCGACTGAACAGCGCCGAGCAGTTCCGGGCGATCGACGCGCGCTACCGCTGCGGCATCGTGCTGGTCCAGTTCGCCTACGACTACCCGGACGGCCTGGTGGGCGAGCTGTTCCGGAGCCCGCGCTGGACCTTGCGCAGCGTGGACGACGTCGGGGCGCTGTTCACGCGCGGGCACGCAGACGGCGTCGACGTCGACGCCCCGGACCTGTTCCCTCCGCAGGACGATGAGCCCGGCATGCGCGATCTCCAGCGACGGCATGTGCGCCACCGCTTCTACGCGGAGATCGGGCGCGAACGCGCGGCGCGCCGCATCACCCGCGAAGCGCGCCAGCGCTACCCCGATCGCTTCCGCTGAGGTCCACCGCGCGTGAGGCCAGCTCGCTGCGCAGGTGGTCGGCCAGCCGGATCGCCAGTGCCACGATCGTGAGCGTGGGGTTGGCATAGCCGCCGGTCGGAAACACCGAGCTGCTGGCAACGTAGAGGTTGTGGACCGAGTGCATCCGGCAGTCCGCGTTGACCACGCCGGTCTTGGGGTCGTCCGACATGCGCGTGGTGCCCATGTGGTGGTGTCCCCAGTGCAGACCCGATCGCCAGCCGGAATCATCGGCCTCGAGCGTCCAATCGGCGATCCGCACGCGGCCGAGGCCGAGCCGCGCGAACTCGCTGCCGACCTGTTTCACCGCCACCTCGATCGTGCGGCGGTCGAGCTCGCCCAGGCGCCAGTCGAGACTGACGCGCTGGAGCCCGAGCGGGTCGCGCTCGGGCTCGAGGAAGACGCGGTTGCTCGGGTTGGGCGCCTGCTCCGCCTGGGTGAAGACCGGCACGCCTTTCTCCTCGTAGTGCCGCGAGTCGCCGTGGACCGCAGCGCCGATCCCCGCCATCAGCACCGCGTCGAGATTCGAGAGGATGTCGTAGATCTTGTTGCCCAGCTCCGGCGACATCTGCCCGTAGCGGATGTCCTGGAGGATGCGGCGCGTGGCGATGACTCCCGGGTTGTCGCGGTGGAAGCGATCGTCGAGCAGGCTGCAGCAGTCGAGCGTCCGCTCCCGGCGCTGCACGCTGTCGGCGAGCCGGACACCCGCGAGAACGTGGAGCGGGCCGCGCTGCATGTGGTCGTAGCGCTGCATCAGACGCTCGAGATCCTCGGACACCAGGAATCCGGACTGGTAGTAGCTGTGCTCCATGAAGTAGCGGCCGACCAGGTCGTGGCGGTTTCCGAGACCGGCAGGCTCCACATCGCTGGCGTTGAGGAGCAACCGGGCGTTCTCGATCCCGCCAGTCGCGAGCACGTAGGCGCGTGCCGCGACGGTCCCGCGATTTCCGTCGAGGGTCTCGACCTCGATCTCGTCTATGGCGGACCCCGCTTCGTTGGCCCGGAGGTGGGTGACATTGGCGAAGAGGTAGAGCCGTATGTTCTTCGAACGCCGGATCTCGTCTCCATAGCGCGCGCCGAAGCGCGTGGGGCTGTAGCGCCAGAAACGGACGTCGAGCTTGTCGCGATCGAACGCGTCCGACGGCTGGCCGAAACGGCCCCAGAGCTCCGCCCCGTACTCCCCTGCCCCGAGCTCGCACACCGCCTCTGCGCGGGTGTAGTAGGGATCGAGGGAGGCGCGCGTGATCGGCCAGCCGCTATGCGGCACCCAATCGCGCTTTTCGAAGTCGATGCCGGTGCAGGGCACGCACGCTCCGTCCCATACCGTGGTCGTCCCGCCGAAGGTGCGGATGCGGGTGGCCTCGAGCTTCTGGTAGGGCCAGCCGACCTGGAAGGACACGCCGCGCGCCAGATCCTGGGTCTCCGGAGAGAACTGCACTCCGCCGCTCTCGAGCAGGCATACCTCGAGGTTCGACGCGTGCAGCTCGAGCGCCAGCGTGATTCCGGCGGCGCCGGCGCCGATCACGCACACGTCGGCCTCGATGCGGGTGTCGGCGGGAACGGCGCGAAAGTCGATCAGCATGAGGCCGTCAGAGCAGCGACACCAGCGCGCAAGAGTGGGCTTCGGTCGCCGAGAGGATCCAGCCGTCGAGCACCACGATGCGGTCGGCGCGGAAGTCACCCTCGCGGCGGCGGCGCAGCAGCGCGCACAGCTCGTCCGGACGATCCGGATCGGCCGCGGCGAGCGCGGCAGCGAGCGCGGATGCCTGCCTCCGTCCCTCTGGATTCCGGGCGAGGTACGCCATGCCCACGGCCCGCGCTTGCTCGGGATCGGAGAACATCCGGCTCAATCGACCCTTCAGCTCCGAAACCGCGCCGCCGCGGCCGCGCAGCCGTGCGAGTCCGCACGCGGCGGCCAGGCCCGTGCAGACGAGAACGCGGACGACTCCCCTCAGGAAGACCCGGCGCGGCATCGTGTGCATCGACCGCTCACCTCCGTGGAGCACCCGCCGTTCGTCCTAGTAGAACCCGCGAATCCGCAGCAGCGACAGCGCATCCGCGACGACCCCCAGCACCGGGAGCGCGACCCGAACAGCTCGGGCCGGCCACAACCCGGGCACGCGATCGGCCAGGCTCCGCAGCCCGAACACTACCAACACCGCCATCAACGAGACCACCGGGAAGAGGTAGCGGCCCTGCGGCTCCGGAAACGTCGTGTTGAAGTAGATCAGGCCCGCCAGGCTCGACATCCCGAAGCCCGCCGCGAGCAGCGAGACGCTGCGGCGATCGCCGTCCCGCAGCAGCGAAAGCGCGGCCGCGAGCAGCCCGGCCGCGAGCACGCACCAGTAGGCAACGTAGAGGAGACCGGGCAGGCGGATCTGCATCCATCCAAACAGGCCGACGAAGGAGATGCAGGTGGCGGACCAGAAGGTCGAGCGGAAGTACGCCGAGAGCAAACCCTGCTCGTGGACGATGAAGGCGAGCGTCGCCTTCTCCATCTCGGTCCCCAGCAGGTCCCCGTAGAGCGCCCGGTTGCGCAGGTACACCCAGCCGCCGATCGCAACCATGGTGGTCAGCGCGACGCCCGCGTTTCCGATCAGGCGCATGCGCAGGTCCGCGCGCTTCGCGAGGAGCCAGGCGATCGCCAGCGCGAGGGGCGGCAGCAGCGTGAGCATCGTCTTCTTGGTCGCGATGCCGAGCCCGAAGACGACCCCGAGCCACAGGGCGTGCCGGCGCCGCTTCGGCTCCTCGAACCAGCGCAGCGCCAGATAGATGCCCGCGGCTGCGAGTGCGTTGGCGAGGTTGTCGCTGTTGAGAGAGGAGCAGACGAAGACGAACTGCGGCAACGACGCCAGCAGCGCGCCAGGCACCCACACCCAGCGCTCGTCGGGCAGGAAGACCCGCGCGATCCCGAACGTGAAGCACAGCGTCACCAGCCCGAGGGCTATGCCGAGACCGCGAAGCGCGTAGAACGCGCCGCGGTCTCCGCGCGTCGGGAACGGCCCATCGGGCGGGTGGAGGAAGTACGGCACATCGCGCTGCCGGCCGCCGCCGAGGTCGTGTCGTGGGTTGCGCGCAATGTCGACCTCGACTGGCGCACCGCCCCGAAACGGCACGGTCCACACGGCGGCCAGCGCGTAGAAGAGTGGAGGCTGATGCCCCTCGCGGAAGACGCGGTGATTCTCGTCGAGCTGGTTGGGCAGGCTGCGGTGCTCGAGCAGGAAGTTCACGTAGCCGAGGTGGAACGGCTCGTCGGGCGCTTCGAAGACGGGAACCACCGCCGCGAACACACAAGCAGCGACCGCGAAGTAGAGGAGGACCGCAAGCTCCGGTCGGCTGGGCATCCGGGCTCCTGGGCAGACAGCTGGCGGGATGGTAGTCGAGCGGTCCCGGCGATCGCAGGGCCAAGGAGAGGCGGAATGGAAAACTGCGGTGCTGGCGAACGGGAGAGGCTCGGTTCAGATGGACTCCGGTACCGCTTCTCGGCCCACGGGGTCGACGATGTGCACCGGCGCACTCTCGGCGTCGATCAGCGCGGCGTCGAAAGTGACGAAGTCGCGCAGCAGTCGACCCGCCGCGCAGAAGACCGGGTCCGTATCGGACTCCGCCAGAAGCCCTCCCAGCCGGGGCGCCCAGCGCACGAGATGGTCACGCAGGAATGCCCGCGAGGCGTCGCGGCAGATCCGGGCGTGCTCACCGTCTCCCTCTTCCTGCAGCGCGATCGACTCCTTCACCGCCAGCAGGTTCATGAACTCGAGCTCGCTGGTGATGTGATCCACGCGCACCCCCGCCGGATCCACCTCTACGCCGAACGCCTTGTAGAACCCGGCGACGTCCGCCATCTCGAAGGTGCGGGTCATTTCGAGCTGCGGCGGGCCATCGAGCTGGTCCATCTCGGTCGGGGCGCTGCGAATGCCGCTGCTCTCGTCGAACGCATCGTGGTGGCCCCTTCGCAGCCGTTCCGGCCCGATTTCGTCGAAGAGATCGGAGAGCGACCTGGCTTCCGCGACGAGGTCGGAGCCCGGGGCGAGGCGTTGCAGCGCCACGCGGAGTTCGGGAAGGTCGCGCTCGCGCGCGCGGGCGAGCGAGTTGCCGTCGGGCTCCTGGAACAGCCCGGCCAGAGCCCGGTAGACCCGCGCGCGATCCTGGCTCGCCAGCAACGCCGCGCTACTCGCGGGCACGGTCGGCACCCACGTCGGCCTGGGCGGTGGTGGACCGGATCCCGTCGAGCGTCGCCGGAATCCATTGATAGATCACCGATTTGCGGCCGTTTACCTCTTCCTTCTCGCCGTTCCAGACCGCCAGGATCAGCGACGAGGCCTCGCCGGGAACGAAGACGGGGTCCTGCTCTCGAGACGTCGACAGCGTGCGGCGCAGAACCACGCTCCATCTCCCGTCCGAGTAGTCGCTGGCGCCGTTGATCGACGTATCGATCCGCGGAGTGAGCGTGCCGAAGCCCCGGGCGATGTACTCGATCACCGGATTGGCGCCGCGCCAGCCGCGCACCTGCCGGCGCACGGCGAGATCCTGCGGAAAGATCCAGACTCCTTCGCTGTGCGGGTAACGACTCCCGAATCGACTCTTGCCCTCTGCGTCCGCGTCGAAGTCGGCGGCCCACTGCCAGATCACGACGGGGTGATCGGTGTCTCCCATGAAGGGCGACGGCGGTACGGTCGGCCGGCCCACCGGGAAACCGATCGCGGCGGCATCGCGGAAGGTATTCACCCCGACACCTCGATCCGCACTGCTGTCCGCCCATTGCAGGCGGAAGGCGATCTCTTCGCCGTCGTGCGTCGCGCGCAGCGACACGCTCGAGGTGCTCCCGCCACCGTGTGGTGGGCTGATCACCTGGGGCTGAAGCGCGTA
>JBHHVG010000196.1:0-6065 GCA_046754165.1 Myxococcota bacterium | reverse complement strand
GTTCCTGACACCGGCGCTTCCGCTGCGCGCGCGGGATTCGGAGCCCGGCCGCGAGGGTCTCGACGCCGGGGCGATCGTGCGGCGGGCCGAATCGATGCTGGAGAGCGGTCGGACGTTCCTCCAGGCGAAGCTCATCCTCCCAAAGGGTCGATTGCGCGGCGCCCGAGAGCTCCGCTTCCGTTCTCATCGGGATCGCCCGCGCAAGCGCTCCTTCGTTCGGATCTTCGCTCCGCCCGCACTAGCGGGCACGAGTTTCCTGCTGCTGCATCCCAATCTCTGGGCCTTCGATCCGGGAACAGAGCAGACCAGCCGCACGGCGGCGCGCGAGCTCCGAAAGTCGTGGATGGAGAGCGACTTCACTCTGGACGATCTGCTGATCGGCACCGTGCGAGCGGATTCCTACGACCACCGGCTGCTCGGAGTCGAGCCGCAGTTCGGCGAGGGGGAGCCCGTGCGGGCCTATGTGGTCGAATCGGTTCCGCAGCGGCCGGGGCCCGCCCTGTGGCCCGAGATCGTGACCTGGATCGAGACCGAACGCGGCATCGCGCGGCGCCAGGAGTTTCGCGACGCCGACGGAGAGTCTCTGCGGGTGATCGAGTACGGCGACGTTCGCGCGGTCGAAGGTCGCTCGGTTCCCCACCTGTGGATCGCGAGCGTACCCGACGACTCCAGTCGCGAGTCGCGAATCGAGATCGAGGCGATCCGCTTCGACGCGGAATTCGATGATTCCGTGTTCACGACCGAGAATCTGAGGCCGGCCGACTAGATGCGGGACGCAGGGACCTGTTCCCCGTTGCGGAGTCGGTCACTCCACGGGGTCTAGAACCCGTCTCGCAAACCCGTCTCGCCGCCTGGCGTCGGAGCCGGGGGTGGCGGCTGCTATGTTCGCGACAGTCGTCCAAAGGAGATATCCGTGTTGCGTGCAATCGACGTCGTGTCTTCGGTTCTCGCCTCGGCGGCGCGCGCCGGAACGGGCATGCGGGTCGGTGCGGTGAGGAAGCGCCCGGAGCAGAACCTCCAGCTCTTCGAGTTCGAGGCGTGTCCGTTCTGCCGCAAGGTGCGAGAGGCGCTTTCGATCCTCGATCTGGACGCGGAGATCTATCCGTGCCCGAAGAATGGGCCGCGCTTCCGCGAGGAGGTGAAGCGCCGGGGCGGCAAGGCCCTGTTCCCCTACCTCGTGGACCCGAATACCGGCGTGGAGATGTACGAGTCGGACGACATCGTCGCGTACCTCTTCGCAGAGTACGGAGACGGCGAGGTTCCGCGAGCGCTCGCCCTCGGGCCTCTGACCACCATCACCGCCATGCTCTCGTCGGCGTTTCGTCCGGGATTCGGCGCCTCCTACCGCGTCTCGGATCCACCGGAGAAGCTGCTCGAGCTGTACAGCTTCGAGTCGTCCCCTTTTTGTCGGATCGTCCGCGAGTCGCTTTCCAGCCTCGAGTTGCCCTATCGCCTGCACAACGTGGCCAAGGGAGGTGCCCAGAGGGACGAGCTGGTGGAGCGGGCGGGGAAGATGATGGTCCCCTACCTCGCCGACCCCAATACCGGCGTCGGGATGTACGAATCCGCCGGCATCGTCCGATATCTCGAAGAGACGTACGAGCGCTAGACCATCCGGTCGAGCATCAACGTTCCGATCCCGAGGAAGGAGAAGAACGCGAAGACGTCGGTGAAGGTCGTGACGATCACGCCGGAGCCGAGGGCCGGATCCTGGTCGAGGGCCTTGAGCAGCAGGGGCACCGCTGCGCCGAGCAGGCCGGCAACGGCCATCGTCAGAACCATGGAGAAGAAGAGGGCGACGCCGAGCACCGGATTCCCGTGCCAAAGATAGGAGATGCTCGCGCTGAGGATGCCGGCGGCGACGCCGATGGCGAACCCGACGGCGAACTCCTTGAGTGCGGCGCGAACGCCACTTGAGAACTCGATCTCGCCCAGGGCGATGCCCCGGGTGATCACCGTCAGGGTCTGGATCCCGCCGTTTCCGCCCATGCCGGCGACGACCGGCATGAACACCGCCAGCGCGACCATCTGCTCGATGGTCCGCTCGAACAGGCCGACGACCCAGGCCGCGCAGAACGCGGTGCCGAGGTTGAGGAGCATCCACGGCAGACGCTTGCGCAGCGATTCGCGGGCGGGGGTGAAGACGCGGTCGTCTTCGGAGAGCCCGGCGAGGTGATACATGTCCTCGGTGGCTTCCTCGGTGATCACGTCGATCACGTCGTCGACGGTGATGACGCCGCACATGTGGCCGTCGACGTCGGTCACCGGAATGGCCAGCAGGTCGTAGCGCTTCACCAGCTGAGCCACCTCCTCCTGGTCGGCCTCGACCTGGACGCTCACCGGCTCGTCGATCATCAGCTCGCTGATGGAGCGGGAGGGCGGCGCGGCCACGAGCCGCCGAAGTGGCACGACCCCGGAGAGAGATCGCTGTTCGTCGACGACATAGAGATAGAGGATCGATTCGTCCGCGCCGCTGCCGATCGAGCGGATCGAGTCGATTGCCTCCTGGGCGGTCATCTTCTCGTCGAGCGCGACGAAGTTCGTGGTCATCACCCGGCCCGCACTGGACTCGGGGTACAGATCGGCCTTGTCCAGCTCGGCGCGCTTGTGATCCGGGAGACGGCTCACGATGGCTTCGCGGCGTTCCTCGGGAATCCAGTCGACCATCTCCAGGAGGTCGTCGATCTCGAGGCGCCCCATCACGTCGGCCATCCGCTGGTCGCTCAACGCCTCGAAGACCTGGGGCAGGATCTCCGGGGGCAGCTCCCGCAGCGTCCGCGCCGCGCGACGCTGGCGGAACAGCAGCTCGATGACGGTGCGGACCTCGCCCCGATTCAAACCCGAAAGGAGCGGGGCGATGTCGGCAGGGGGCATGCGCGCCAGCAGCCGCTCGGCGCGGGTGTGCACCCCGCTGGCAAGCAGGCGGCGAAGGATTCTCGTGGTGACTTCGGGAGTCGCCATGCCACTACCCCGGTCGAGCACCGGGGCCGCAGGGCAGGCCTCAGGAACTCGAGCGTATCGATCGACAGCCAGGTTGGTGTTCTGGCTGCGGGTCGCTGTTCGTTTCTACTTCGCTCATGCGTGTCTTGAAGTGCTTACCTCAGAATGGCGAACCGTGCTAACGGCGGCGCGCCGCGCAGCCGCGCCATTCCGGACGCGAAGCCGCGCCGCAGCCACTCGGTCAAATATCGGAAATCAATAAGGAATTCTGATCATTGCGGGATTGGCGAGCTGCCGCCTCCCGAGGCGCGGTTGCACGGTAAAGAAATGGGCCTCCGGGCCCGATGAACAGGCGAGACCGGTACTCGCCCGTCCCGGGCGAACGGCCGGATCGCGGATCGATTCCAGGCGACCATGTCGGATGCACTGACAGAAAGGCGGCGAGTCCGGGTTGTTGGGGGCGCGCTCGCTCTGCTGTGGGCCATGCCCGCCCCGGGTTCCGCGCAGTCCCTGGAAACGATGGGTCCGCTCGGCACTGACGCGAGCGCGAGCCAACGTGTGGTGCGCCAGGGAGAATGGGCGGCCAATCTCGTCGACGTTCTGGGACTCACGACGACGCTGCCGGAGGATGCCGACGGCGGCGACGTATTCGGACTGCTGTGTCCGGACCGCGCGGAGCTTGCTACCGGCGCGGGCGGCCGTCGCCTGCCCCGCGGCTCCGCGTTCCGCGTCGCCGTGGATGCACCGCGCCGGCAAGCTCCGACCGACCCCGTGCGCATGGTCGTCTCGGTTCCCGCGACGGCGGTCTACAGGCTGACCGCCGAGGGCAGCGGCCTACAACGCTGGTCGATCGACGGGCGCACTGTCGGACATCTGGACGCTTCGGACCTCGGCGTCGCTCCGGCGCCAGTGGTCGTACCGCTGCGGCGCGGACCGCACGAGCTGACGGCCTACATGAGCCGCGAGTCCCGCGTCGATCGCGTGGAGCTCGCCGCCTATCGCCCCCTGTGCATCGCTCCGGCCGACGGCTGGCACGCGGAGCGCCCGCTCACCTTCGCCGATCAAGCCCGGACGGTGGTGCACGCGCTCGGCATCGAGCAACGGCTTCCCGAGTCTGGAAACCCGATGCTGGTCGAAGGGGAGCGGTTCGTCCACGCGTCCGCCTGGGGTACCCGCACCAATCGCAACCTGGGAGAGCCGGCGTCGGCGCTCACGTGGGTGACCGCGTCTGGGAGCCCCGCCGAGTTCACCTACCGCGTGCGGCTCGAGGACCCCGGGGTCTTCACGATCACGGCACGCCTGCACGGGCCGGGCCAGCAGCTGTGGTCGATCGACGGCCGCTATCGCGTCGTCGCATACCCCGGAGAGGGTTCCGAGACCTATGTCTGGACGCGGGTGATCACCATCCAACTGACCGCGGGAGAGCACGTCATTCGCGCCCTGATGCCCCGCGATTCCGGTCTGGACGTCATCCGGCTGGTCCGGCGCCGGTCCCGGGATTCCGACTACCTCTCGGTCATGGAGGAGGTGGGCTTCCGGGGCGGCGCACCGGCCGCCTATGTCACCCGGTCCGCTGCCGTCGCGGCTCTGTCGAACCCGATGTTCGCCGAGCACGCACAGCACTTTCTCGCCAACCTCGTCGATGAGGAAGACCCCGTCCTGCTGGTCGAACTCGAACACGAACCCATGTACTCGCGGCCTCTCTCGCCCGTGCTGCCGCCGGAGCTGTGACCGCGATGCCCCGGCACACGAACGTCACCGCCTGGCTCCTGACGGTTGCCGTCGCGGCGCTGTGGCTCTTTCCGCCCGTTGCCGCCGCAGAGACGAGCCCTGGGGGCGGATCCAACGCGGAGACCGAACGCAACCGACTGAGCTTCCATCCATCGATCCAGCTCTCGTCCGTCGCCGACAGCAACGTCGAGCTGGCCAAGACCGACACGGACGGAGATCTGGGAATCTTCATCGCGCCTCGGGCCGAGGTCGCCTACCAGGGCACGTGGTTCAACCTGGGGGCGGATCTCGGAGTGGACCTGCGCCGTTACGCCAACGGCGACTCCCCGAGTGACGAGTTCTACCGCATGATCGGAAAGGCGGAGTTCGGGCTGATGCCCGGTCTCACGCTGACGCTGTCGGATGCCTACGTGCCGACGCCCGTGGAGCTCGGGCGCCCCCTCGATCACGCCGAGAACCTCATCCAGACGAATCGCTCGGTCGCGGAGCTGAGCTTCTGGCGGGCGCTCCCCTTCGAGCGGGAGATGCGGATCACTTTCCAGGGCACGCGCCTGTTCGGCGAGAGCTTCGGCACCCGCCTCGCCAGCGGAATCTTCGATCCAGACTTTCACGCCGACTTCTGGGAGGGGTCGGTCGTCGGAGAGTTCCAGGCCCCGTTGGCCGGTCGGACCTCCGGATTCGCGCGATCCCAGCTGCGCTACCGCAGCTTCGACGACGCATCCGCATCGGATTTCGGCGACATCGCGGTCCTCGTGGGGATCCGTTCGCATTGGTACCGGCACATCGACTTCGACATCGCCGCCGGCTACGGGCTGGTCGAGTTCGACGGCGGCCGCAGCACCCACCGGTTCCTGGGCCAGGCCAATCTCCGCTATCGCATGCCCGGCGGCACCGTGCTGCGCGTTGCCGCCGTGAATCGCAACACCGCCGACATCGCGGGGAACGATTTCATCGAGACCCGCGGCGGGATCGGGCTCGAGCGCCGCTTCGGCGAGCGCACGTCGGCCTCCGCCGAGGTCTTCCTGTCGCGCTTCGACGACGAGAACTGGGACGGCGGCGCCAACTGGTACGGCGGGGCCGAGGCGATGGTGAGGCGACAGCTCACGCGTCGGACCCAACTCGCTTTGGTCTACCGCTACTGGGACAACGCCGGTGGGCTTTCCGGGGACGACTTCACCCAGCACCGCGCGGCCCTGGTCTTCACCTACCGCCGCTAGATCCCCGTCCGGCGCTCCCGTCCGGCGCCTTCAGCAGTGTGCAAGCAGATTCCCAAGAACCCGAAAACAATCAGTTATTGGGCCTAAAGCCGGCGGCATCCGCGACCGAAAGGCAGGGCAGCGGCCCGGCGGGGAGCCGGGCTCGGAAACCGTGCCTTTGGAGTTGGAGGTCCACGT
>JBHHVG010000195.1:0-6068 GCA_046754165.1 Myxococcota bacterium | reverse complement strand
GCCCTTCTGGCAGCCTCGGGGATTGCCATCGGGTACGTCCGCTCGCGGCGGCTCGTAGATGGCGTTCTGTTCCTCGCGCCAGGCGATCCCATCCTTGACGAACACGTTCCAAGAGCACGCGGCGATGCAGTTCGCCCGGGTGTGCGTCCCCTTGACGACGCGGTCCCAGGTCCAGCGCTCGCGCCAGACGTCCGTGAAGTCACCGTATCGGACGACGTCGACGGCCGTCATCGGCTCCGGAGGCGGGCCGGCGGGGAGCGCCGGCCCGCGCTCGCGCCGGCGCAGATGGCAGAGCCCGAGCCCCACGGCCGCGGCGCCCACACCGGTACCCACGATGAACTTCCGCCTCGAAAGACCTCGGGAAGCTGAGTTGTTCATTCGGGCTGAACCTCTCCGTGCGCTACACCCGCCCGCAGGACGGTGCGGCGGCCGACAGCCGGGACGCTCTTCACGTCTTGGTCCATTCGATCGTCGCGGGATCGCGATCGAAGCCGCCGAACATGTCCTTCCAGCGGTAGGCGATCAGCAGATCCATCAACTCCGACTTCCCACCGGCGCTCGATTTCGCCATCTCCACCCTCAGCACCGCGAGCGCGTCGGTCACCTTCGGACCGAAGAGCGAGAACAGGTACTCGTCCGGGATGCGCGGCTTCGACTCGTCGATCTCTCCGTTCTCGTCGAAGCGCGGCGGCGCGATCGGCGGCACGTAGAAGACGTTGGGCTCGGTGCCGTACTCCGGGTGGAGCGGCAGCGCCACCTTCCACTTGTTGACGAGCTTCCAGATGGGCGCGTTCTCGTCGTCGCGGTAGCCGACGAAGCGCACCCGGCCGGGGCACTGCCGCGCGCAGGCGTTGGCCACACCCTGCTCGATGCGCGGGAAGCAGAAGATGCACTTCTGCGCGACCGTGGTCGCGCGGTTGAAGTAGATCTTCTTGTAGGGACACGCCTCCATGCAGAAGCGGTATCCGCGGCAGCGATCCTCGTCGATCAGGACGATGCCGTCCTCCTCGCGTTTGACGATCGCTCTGCGCGGGCAAGCCTCGAGGCAGGCCGGGTGCGTGCAGTGGTTGCAGATGCGCGGAAGATAGAAGTAGTAGGCGTTTGGATACTCGCCGGCGCCCTGGTCCTCGTCCCAGTTGGGCCCCCAGTCTGGCTGCTCACCCGCCACCTTCAGATGGGTCTTGTCGCCCTCGCCCCCGAAGAAGACCTCTTCGTGGTTGAACTCCCAGGCGTCGCCGAAGTCGCGGCGGGTGGGCAGGCGGCCCGGCTGCGGCACGCCGTCGCGGAAGCCGCCGCCCAGCGTTTCCCAGTCGCGCGGTGTGCCGCGGCCGGGCTGGGTGTTCACCGAGTTCCACCACATCGACTCCATGCCCTCGTCGCGGGTCCACAGCCGTTTGCAGGCGATGGTGCAGGTCTGGCAGCCGATGCACTTGTTGAGGTCCATCACCATCGCGAGCTGTCGCGCGGGCTTCTCCATGGCTACCTCCCGGCCTCGGGCAGGTCGTCGAGTCGGAGCTCCAGCCACCGGGGCCCCGAGTACGCCTTGATGCCGGCGCGCTCAGCGCTCCCCCCATCCCACACGGCCACTCCGAAGCCCGTGGCCTCGCCGGGGTCGAGCTGGGCCAGGGGCAGGGCGGTGTCGACGCGCAGGGCTCGGGCGATCACGACGCGCCAGCGACCCTCTCTCCAGACGCCGCGGGCCTGTACGGGGGTCGCGTCGACGCTGCGACTCGAGCCGAGGCCCTCGGCGACCACGTTGCGGGCGTGGGCGTCATCCGCGCGCCAATACCACGCGTTCACGGCCAGGCCCGGAGCGCCCATCGTGACCAGGGGAGCCTTCTCGCGGGCCGGAAGCACGACGGCCGCGGCGTCGGGAAACGAGTCGTTGTCGCCCAGGACGCGGTCTTCGCTGGGATCGCTCCACTCGAGGCGGAAGGCGAGACGCCGCCCGTCGTGGACGGCCGCCACGCGCGCCCGGTCGACGGCACCGATCTTCCGGTCCGCCCATGCGGCCCGGATCAGACCGGTGGGTTGCAGGCCCAGGGGGGTCCCCTCGAGCTTCAGCGTCGCGACGTCCGCTCGTGCCCACCCGCCCGAGTCTGGATCGAGGAGCCCTTCGAGGTCGGCTTCGGGAACGGCGCGGGCTCGCATGCCACGGACTCCTCGTCAGACGGACCGGTCTTCGCCCGGCGGGTCCGTCTGCGACGGTCTCGGCTCGATCGCTTCGCAGATGAAGGCGGCCCCTTGGCGCAGCCATTGCTCGAGCGGGAACTCGGGGTCGTTCATCCAGTGACTGATCGCGACGTTGAGGGCGCCGAGCGCCATCTCTCCCAGGAACGTCGCGTCGAGATCGACGCGGACCTGGCCCGCCTGCTGCCCCTCGCGGATGATCACCGCGAAGGGCTCGTGGACGGGAGACAGGTAGGGGGCGTCCTCACCGGGTCGCGAGCGGCCCCGCATCAGCTCGAGCAGCACGTCGCGCGCGAGGCCGCGGGCCTCGGCGATGTCGGTGGCCACGCTGTCGGCGAAGCCGCGGACGCGCTCCTGGGTCGAGGCGGAGCGCTCGAGCTGCCGATCCACGAGGGCGTGAAGGTGATCGGAGACCTCGCTCGTCATCTCGGCGAGGACGGCGCCCTTGCTGGCGAAGTGGTTGAAGAAGGTGGCCGGCGCGACATCCGCCGCGTCGGCGATCTGCGCCACGGTGGTGGCTTCGTAGCCGTGCTTGAGGAAGAGCTGGCGCGCGGCCTCGTAGATGTGGGCGCGCAGCTGGCGCTTCTTGCGCTGGCGGCGTCCTTCGAGCGGTCTCTCGTCCACGGCGGCCCTCTTGCGAGCTGGCGACCGCATAAATATAGATCACAATCCAAGATTAGATCAAGAACAAATAATTGATGAGAATTCAGGCTTAGAACCCTCTGCGGAGCGCTCGCAGCGGCGCTCGGAATCGTTCGGCGGGACGGGTTCCCCGCGGGACGCGGAGTCAGCGAAGGCGTTCGAAGCGGATGCGATCGTCCGTGACGCGCTCGCTCGTGTACCCGGGAAGCTCCGGGCTGATGCGCTGGCTGAGGAAGGTCATCACCCCGGTGATCACGATTCGCAGCGTCTCGGGGAAATCGGCGGCATCGGTGATCTCGAGGTAGATGCCGAGCTCGGGGTCGTTGTCGGCGTGCAGTGTCGCGAAGTCCAACAACGCGCTGTAGATCGTCGTGATCAGCCGGACGTCCTTCAGCAGGCGCTCGCGCTTTCGGTCGTCGTCCATGCGTTCGACGATCTCGAGCTGCGCGTAGGTTCCCGCCGCGATCAACCGCTCGCACAGAGCGGCGCCTCGGCGGTGGAGGTACGCGGTGGGATCGCTGCCGCCTTCGCGCTCGATCAGGATCTCCATGAAGCGTTCGTAGGCGCCGAGGTCGTACCAGCCCGCCGGATTCATCTTCTCCTCGAGCAGCGCGAGGTCGTCGGCCGGGAGCCGCGCTTCGAGCTCATCCTGCGTGATGCCCTCCGAATCGCGGAGCTTCACGAGGTCGGCCACGACGGATTGAAATCCGGCTCCCTTGATCGAACGTCTCGCCATGCCGCGCCTCGGTCACCCTGAAGCGGTGCCAATAGGCCCGATTCGGCAGAACCGACGTCGGCTTGAGCGCCCTCCCGTGGGGAGACGGCGCAGCGCGCCAGGAGTGGAGCGGAGCGTCACGAGCGGCGTTGGGTCGACGTGAGGCCGCATCCGGACCCGATCAGGGGTGGCAGAGGGTCCACCAGCGGTGGACGCACTCGGCGGCGAGGTCGCCGGGCAGGCGCGCGGCGGCGGGGCTCGCCATCACGCGCGCGCAGATCTCGTCCTCATCGAGGACCGGTCGGAGATCGATATGGCCCTCGTCGACGAGAAACGCTTCGAGCTTGTCGGTGGCGTGGCTGCGATAACCGCTCAAGCGCTCGTCGAGTCGGCTGCGCATCGCCTCGATCAGCGCGTTCGCGTCGCCGTCGAGCTCCGTGGCGACCTCGACCACGCGCTCGAAGAACGTGGCGGTGACCGCGCCGCTGGCGTCGAGGACGTCGCGGTCCACGGCCCGGCCCCGCCCCTCGCTCCACAGGCGGCAGAAATCGTCGAGGAGATCGACCCGTGCGGCGAGCTGACGTCCGGTCGGGCCCGCGGATTCGGGCTGCAAGGCGATCGCGCTCCCGGCCGCGGAGGCCATGCGCCATTGGCCGACGTGCTGGATTCGTCGCTCGAGCAGCCAGTGCAGGAGATCGAGGTCGTCCCAGACGAGATGGAAGAGGTGCTGGGCGGCGTGCCCGCGCCGGGGATCGAACGCCGGGATCCCGAGCGCCGCGCCGTACTCTTCGGCGCTGCGACCGCCGGGTGCTGGAATCGCCGGCAGCGGCGGAACCAGCAGGTCGTCCGCATGGGCCACCGCGGCGGAGCGCTTGCGCACTTCGGCCAGGTCGATGACCCGCGCGGCCCCGCAGCCCTCGGCTTCGAGGGCCGCCTGGATGCGCGTCACGTCCGCCGGATCGGCGGTCAGGTAGATGAACTGGCGATCGCCTTCGGCCGCCATGCGTCCCAGGCTGCGGACGATCGCATCGAAACGGACGGGGTCGCTCGGGTCGAGCGCCTCGTCGAGGAAGACGGGAAGTGGCGTGCCCTGTTCCGCTTCCTCGGCAAAGGCGAGCCGCACCGCGAGCAGCAGCTGCGCGCGGGTGCCGTGGGAGAGCTCATCGGGCCTCTTGCTCTCGGACGTGTCCGCGTCGATCGCGCGGAACGACGCCGCGTGGTCGGACGGCACGACCAGCTGGTAGGCGTGATGGGTGAAATGTCCGAACAGCTCTCGCGCGCGCTCCAGCACCCGCGGCGCCTGGGTCGTTTCGTGTTCGTCGCGCACCATCTCGATCAGGAAGCGCCCCGCCCGCGCCAGCAGGGCTTCGTCGCGCTTCTCGCGCAGGGCTTCGAGGGCCTCGCTCCGCTCGGCGTGCAGCTCCTCGAGATCGTTCCCCTCGCGCGCCCGCCGCACCTCGCCCCGGATCTCCTGGATCTCCTGCTGCAGGCTCACGAGCTCCTCATCCCGACGGGCGAGCTCGTCGGCCTCGGATCGCAGGGAGTCGGTGTCTCGCAGGGCCAGGGCCGCCTCCCCCGCCTCGTCGAGCCTGGCCTGAGCGCTCCCGATCGCGAGCGCGACCGCACGGCGGCAGCTCTCGAGATCCTTGTGACGGTCGAGGTTCTCGACCCGTCGCGCGAGCTCCACGCGGTCGCCGGGCTCGACGCCCGCCTCGCGGAAGATGCCATCGACCAGCTCGCGGAGTTTCGCCACCTCGCGATCGAGCGTCGCGAGATCGGATTCGGCGCTCTCTTCCGCGGCTTGCGCCGCCCGGTACGCGGTGTCGCGATCGGCAAGAGCGTCGACCTCGGATCGGGCGGAGGCGGCGTCCGCCGGCTCGGGTTCGTCGTGCGCCGACAGGTAGCGTGCGAGGCTGGCGAGCAGCTCTGCGTGACGGGACTCCTTCGCCGCGACGCGTGCCGCCGCCGCCCGCTCGGCTCGCGCGCAGCGCCGTCTCTGGTCGAGGGCCCGGACCGTGTCGACGAAGTCCGAGTCAGGGAGGCCCAGGCCGAAGCCGAGCCGCTCGTTCAGCTCGTGCCGCCGCGCCTCGATCGCGGCGAGGTCGCCCTTCAGCGCCTCGCGCTGCGTCTGCAGGTTGGAGACCTCGCTGGCCCGCCGATCGGCGCGAACCTCGGCCGCCGCGCGCAGGGCGAGCTCGCTCTCGAGGTCGCGCAGCCGCTCGTCGACCGCGCGATCGCTCCACACCGCCGGTGGCGAGAGGTTCTGTCGCGCGAACTCGCGCAGGGCGTTCTTCTGCGCACCGCGCGCCTCCGCGTCGGGCCGCGCGAGCAGGGCGATCGCCGCGAGCCCGATCCCGATGCCTGCAACCACGCTGAACCCGGGATGGACGAACCACGCGAACGCCGCCCCGAGGAGGATGAGAAAGACCGTGACCAGCGGTGGAACGCGACGGGTCGGGCTCGCTGGGGACGCTCGCAACCAGGCGCGAAGCGCTTCGACCCCCCCGCGCAGCCGATCGAC
>JBHHVG010000194.1:0-6068 GCA_046754165.1 Myxococcota bacterium | reverse complement strand
TGGATCGCGAGAAGCTGAGCTTCAGCGAGCGCGACCGCCGGCGCCGCGAGGGGGGCGCATCGGATCGGCCGGCGCCGCGGGACCAGGCCGGCCGGGAGCGCGCAGCGGCAGCGACCCGTCAGTACCTGAGGGAGATCGACGGTGTCTTCTCGAAGGGTGAGAAGAATGAGATCGCCGAGCTCGCGTCGGCGATGCGGGACGCCCATGGCACGCCCGGGCTCGGCGACGCCTGCCGCGCCTATCGCGCCGCCGCCGGTCTTCCGGAGGAGACGGCACTGATCTCGCTCTTCCTCGACGCGGGCGATCCGGAGCTGATCCTCGCCGGATACGAGGCGCTGCGCGCGGCCCAGGAGCTGGGAAAGCTAAAGGTTTCCGGTGGATTGCAGTCGCAGCTTCGCATTCTTGCCGAGCACCCGGACGTCCCCGTCGCCGAGGGTGCCGAGGATCTCCTCGAGGGGATCTGACGCCCGGTCCTTCCCGCGCTTGAAGCGTTCGGAACCGTCTTCTACCGTGGAGAAATGGCACACGAGGTCGAGCATCGTTCGCTCACGGCGTACCTCGAGGAGCACAACCTCAAGAGCACGAAGCAGCGCGAGGCGATTCTCGAGGTCTTCCTGAACGCCGAGGGGCACATCACCGGCGAGGATCTGTTCAACCGGGTCCGCGGGGACCACCCCAACATCGGCTACACCACCGTGTACCGGACCATGAAGCTGCTGTGTGACGCCGGCCTGGCTGCAGAGCGGCGTTTCGACGACGGCATCGCGCGCTACGAGATTGCCCACGAGCACCACGACCACCTGGTCTGCACCCGCTGCGGCAAGATCATCGAGTTCGAGTGCGCCATGATCGAGCACACCCAGGACGAGATCGCCGAGCGCTATGGCTTCCGGGTGCTCCGTCATCGCCACGAGCTCTACGGCCACTGCAACGAGTGCCGGGCAGCGGGCGAGTCCTAGCCCCCCGGGGAACATCCCAGCCGCCCCGCGGGCTTCTGTTCCGGAACTCGTTCGCATATCTGCCGTGCCGCGGAAGCGTTGACAGGCTCGGTCCCCGGCCGGTATCGTGCCAATTGAAATTGAATGTGATTTTCAATTTCATTCCGTCGCGGCCCACGGCGCGCGCCGGAGGAGTAGATGGATGGCCTGTGGCGACGCGCTGCCCGGAGCCGGTGACCCGGACCCGTCTGATGACTGCCGCTGTCTGTGCGGCAGCCTGCTGGCGCGAATGGTCGAGGGCGCCGTCGAGCTCAAGTGCCGCCGCTGCAAGCGCACGCTGCTCGTGCCCTTCGCAGAGGAGGCGCGGGAGATCGCGCAGGTGCGCCCGGGCTCCGAGATGATTCCGGCGAGACGGGCCGGATGACGTTCCACACATCCACAATCCAGAGGCCAGCGGACGCGAGCCCCGAGCCCAACGCTTCGAACGCGAAGCGGAGGGAGGCTCGATGGCGAAGACGGTTTGGCGGCTGCTGGCGGCCATGACGATGATGCTGGCGACGGCGCCCTGGGCGCTGGCGGACGAGATCGACGGCCGGAACATTCCCGTTCCGCCGCCCGGAACCCCTCTCGGCGAGGAGAAGATCCCCTCGAACCGGGAGCTCTGGCAGCTTCTGCAGCAGCAGCAGGGGGTGATCGACCAGCAGCAGGCGGAGATCACGCAGCTGAGAGGGCAGCTCGAGGCCACCGGCGAGGCCTTCGACAGCCTCCAGGTCGCGCGCGGCGCGTCGGAGTCGGGCTCGAGCTGGGCAGACCGGACCACCGTCGGGGGCTACGGAGAGCTTCACTACAACAACCTCGAGAACCGGCGGAGCAGTGGCGATGACAAGGAGATGATCGACTTCCACCGCTTCGTGCTCTTCTTCGATCACGAGTTCAACGATTCGATTCGCTTCTTCTCGGAGCTCGAGGTCGAGCACGTCCTGGTAGGCGACGGCAAGCCCGGCGAGGTCGAGCTCGAGCAGGCCTACCTGGAGTTCGACCTGCTCGAGGACACCACCGCCCGGGCGGGGCTGTTCCTGATTCCCGTGGGCATCCTCAACGAGACGCACGAGCCGCCGACCTTCTACGGCGTCGAGCGCAACCCGATCGAGAGCAACATCATTCCGTCGACCTGGTGGGAGGGCGGCGCCATGCTCAGCGGGCGCTTCGATCGCGGTTTCAGCGCCGACCTGGCGCTGACGTCCGGGCTCAAGACCGACGGCTTCAGCATCCGCGGCGGCCGCCAGAAGGTCGCGAAGGCGGACGCGTCGGACGGTGCCGTGACCGGCCGGGTCGTCTGGCGCGGCTTCCCCGGTCTCGAGCTGGCTGCGAGCGGCCAGTGGCAGTGGGACATCAACTCGATGGGCGAAAGGACCCCCGCGAGCCTGTTCGAGACGCACCTGGTCTACAACCACGGCCCATTCGGGCTGCGCGCGCTCTACGCGCGTTGGGACCTCTTCTCCGACAAGAGCGAGATCGGCGGCAAGAACGAGCAGTACGGCTTCTACGTCGAGCCCTCGGTTCGCATCAGCGAGAACTTCGGTGTCTTCGGGCGCTTCAATCAGTGGGACAACGGGGCGGGGAAGGACACCACGATGAGCAATCGGTATCGGCAGTGGGACGTCGGAGTGAACTTCTGGCCGCATCCCGACGTCGTCATGAAGTTCGACTACCAGAACCAGTCCGCACCCGACGGGGAAGACGAGTTTGACGGAATCAACCTGGGCATCGGGTACCAGTTCTAGTCCCCGCCGACGGGGACACGCTGGTGGCATCGCGACCGGCTGGCTGCTCATCGCGCTCTTGTCGTGGGTGGCGCATCCGGCGGCCGCGGATCGCGAGGTCCAGCAGACGCCCGAGGAGTTCATCGAGCAGAGCTTCCCCACCGGGGAGGCGAAATCGAAGGCGCTCTGGATCACCGGCGAGCTGAAGCAGGAGGTTCGGGAGGTGCTGGGCCACGATCTCGATCGGCTTCGCGTTCGCTACTGGGTGCAGGGCCCCCGCACGGCCTGGATCCTGGAGGAGATCGGGAAGGAAGAGCCGATCACCGTGGGCGTGCTCGTCGACGCCGGCAAGATCGAAAGCGTGAACATCCTGATCTACCGCGAGTCGCGCGGCTGGGAGGTCCGCTTTCCCTTCTTCACGGATCAGTTTCGCGGGGCGGTCGTCGGTGAGAACGGGACCCAGCTGGACCGTGGGATCGACGGAATCTCGGGCGCGACGCTCTCGGTTCGAGCGATTCGGGGCCTGGCGCGGCTCGCCCTGATTCTGGATCGCAACGTGGAGCATCCACCTGCCGGATCCTAGGCTCCACCGCCAGATCAAGCTGGCGCACCGCCACCTGGGGTTGGCGGCCGCGCTGATCGTCGCGCTGTTGGCGGTGACGGGGCTGCTGCTGAACCACGCCGAGCAGCTCGCCTTTCTCGAACGCCCGGTTCGATCGGAGCTGTTGCTGGATTGGTACGGCCGGTCACCGGACGGTGAGCTCGCCAGCTTTCCGGCCGGCCGGCACTGGGTGGTGGGTCTGGAGCGCGGCCTCTACGTCGACGGCCGTTACGTGGCGGCCGACGAGGCTCCGCTCATCGGTGCCGCGGCGCTCGACGACTTCCTGGTGCTGGCGACCCGCGACTCGCTGCTGCTGGTGAGCGCGGACGGTGAAGCGAAGCTGATCGATCGCCTGCAATCGCAATCGCTGCCCGGGAAGCTGCAGCGCATCGGTCGCGGAGCGGACGGGCAGCTGCGGGTCGAGGCGGCCGACCGGATCCACCGGGCAGACCGGGATTTCCTGAGCTGGCGGGCCGTCGATCTGCACGAGCCGGTTCGCTGGAGCGCGGCCGCGGAGCTTCCGCCCGAGCAGCGCCAGGCGGTGCTGGCGAGCTTTCGCGGCGAGGGGCTGACCCTCGGCCGCGTGATCGCGGATCTCCACAGCGGCCGCATCCTGGGCTCTTCCGGCTATCTGCTCATGGACGGAGCGGCGCTGGCGCTGCTGCTGCTCACCGGGAGCGGGTTCTACAGCTGGAGGCGCTCTCGTCGGCCCTGCTCACCGGGCGCAGGCCGCCGCGCAGGCTCACGCGCAGGGCGGCGCCAGTAGGGGGCCGCCGACCGGCGCGCTCGGGACGCGGCGGTCCGCGGGGGACCGCGCCGTCTCAAGCGCCGGCGCCGTCCCGCCGATCGCGGGGGCATGGCGATCAAGGATCTCTGCTGCCCCGTCTGCAGCGCCGACCTCCCGCTCGCCGGAGACGAGAAGGCCGGCGACGAGGTCTTCTGCACCTACTGCGGTGCCCCGGGCAAGCTCACCGCTCCGGCGAAGAGCGAAGACTGCGACGTCGAAGAGGACTTCTGACTCCGGGCACGAGCCGGCCGTCTCAGCCCCGGTACGGGATCAGGAGTTCCTTCACCTCGGAGAGAAATGGCGCGTCGCGGTCCTTGCGGGAGAGGACCGGCTCGTCGATCGGCCACGGGATCGCCAGCTCTGGATCGTCCCAGCGCACGCCGAACTCCTGCTCCGGTCGGTAGAAGCTCGTGACCTTGTAGGCCACCTGGGCCACGTCGCTCGTGACCACGAAGCCGTGCACCATCCCGGGCGGCACATAGATCTGGCGGAAGTTCTCTGCCGAGAGCACGACGGACACGTGCTTCCCGAACGTCGGCGAGCCCAGCCGGACATCGACGGCGACGTCGAAGACCTCCCCCTCGATCGCTCGTACCAGCTTGCCTTGGCCGTCCGGCGACTGGCCGTGAAGCCCGCGCAGGATGCCGTGGATCGAGCGGGAGTGGTTGTCCTGGACGAAACGCTCCGGGATGCCGCGTCTGCGGTACTCCGCTTCGTGGTACGTCTCGAGAAAGAAGCCGCGCTCGTCGCCGTAGACCTCGGGGTCGACCAGCACCACGCCGGGGAGGTCTGTCTCGACGAACTCGGCCAAGCTAGCCCTCTTCCCGGGCGAGCCGCGCCAGATAGGCGCCGTATTGGGAGTTCTGCATCTCGTCGCCGAGCTTTGTGAGGTCTTCACGCGTGATGTAGCCGCGCCGGAACGCGATCTCCTCGATGCAGGCGATCTTGAGACCCTGTCGTTCCTGGATCGTCTCGACGAAGTTGCTCGCCTGGAGCAGGGACGCGTTGGTTCCGGTATCGAGCCACGCCACACCGCGGCCCAGCAGCTCGACGTGAAGGTCCTTCCGCGCCAGATACTCGCGGTTGACGTCGGTGATCTCGAGCTCGCCGCGCGGGGACGGCACGAGGCCGGCTGCGATGTCCAGCACCCGGTTGTCGTAGAAGTAGACCCCGGTGACCGCGTAGTTGGAGCGCGGCTGCACCGGCTTCTCCTCGATGCCGATCACGACGCCGCCATCGGCGAACTCGACCACGCCGTACCGCTCCGGATCGCTGACCCAGTAGCCGAAGACCGTGGCGCCCCGGCTCTGCGCCGCGGCGCTCTCGAGCACGCCCTGCATGCCGTGCCCGTAGAAGACGTTGTCGCCCAGGGCGAGGGCGACGCGGTCGTCCCCGACGAAGTCGCGACCGATGAGGAAGGCCTGGGCGAGGCCCTCGGGACGCGGCTGCGGGGCGTACTGGATCTCGACACCGATCCGCCCGCCGTCGCCCAATAGACGGCGATAGGCGGGAAGGTCTTCGGGGGTCGAGATCAGCAGGATCTCGCGGATGCCGGCCATCAACAGCGTCGACAGCGGGTAGTACACCATCGGCTTGTCGTAGATCGGTAGCAGCTGCTTGCTGACGCCCTGGGTGATCGGGTGCAGCCGGGTTCCGGAGCCCCCGGCCAACAGTATGCCCTTCATGTCCTACGGCTCTCCGTGGGGTGCGTGCTCCTCGACCGTGAGCATACCACCGGCCGCGTGCGTTCGAAGTGCCTGACCCGGATGCAGGGGCGCCCGTGCGGCGGATTCCACTACGGCAGAAACTTGTCGCGGTGGGCGAGCTTCTCCGGGAGGTACTCTTCGATCACGTAGTTGAGCCCCCACTTTGCCAACGCCTGTTGCTCGGCGCGTACGCCCATCTTCAGCAACTGCTCGATGGCCTGCTGCCACGCTTTGTGGGTCTTGAAGAACGGGTCGTTCTTCAGGGCGTCCTTG
>JBHHVG010000193.1:0-6073 GCA_046754165.1 Myxococcota bacterium | reverse complement strand
AGCGGGCCTTCAGCGCCTCCAGGTCCACCCGGTCCTCGGGCAGGGTCGAGGCTGCGGCGTCGGCACGCGCGTGCAGCGTCCAGCGCGACTCGGACCCGCTCGTGGTCGGCTGGGCGTACACCTCCACCCGGGCGTGTCGGCGCCCACGGCGGAGGCGAGGGTGACCGCGAAGACGAGGACGAGCAGCACTGTGACTCTCAAGCAGGCCTCCGTGCATCCGATCGCGGGTCGTAGCGATAAAGACCCAGTCTGCTCTTCGGCCTGCCTGCCGCCTCGCTTGACCCACCGGCCGGAAGCGAGCGCGTCGGGCGCGGGCGCGCGGTTCCGCTGGCATTGGATCCGGGGGCGGGTCCACGCCTCCACCGCGGCCGCATTTCCGAAGCGAGTGCCTTGGGTTGCGCGGTTGCCGGGGGCCCGGCGGACCCGTGGTACGCTTGCGCTCAGCTGAGGGAAACGGGGGGATTCATGCTGCGAAGACGCCGGGGGCCCGGTCTGCGGGCCATGACCGCGCTGGCCGCGTTCGCCCTGGCCGGCTGCGCCGTCACGCCGCCGCCTCCGGTCGCGCTCCCCAGCGACGACGAGCGGCGGGCGGCCGAGGCCGCGGGCTTCGAGGTCCCGCCGGTGCAGAGCGCGCGCGACCTGCTCGCTCCCGAGCTGGTGGCCGGCCCGGAGTTCACCGTGGAGGACGCGGTGTATGCGGACGGCAACACCCACATCTACACGATCACCTCGGACTTCGGGACCTTTCACGCCCGCGGCGACGACATGCTTCTCGAGCAGCTGCGGGAGATCGACGCCCTCGCCGCCATGCGCGAGATGAGCGCCACGGCCGAATTCGCGACGGCGGCGGTCCGGGCCCTCGCGAGCCCCTTGGTCGCAACCTGGAACGTGATCACCAATCCGGTCGACACGATCGTCGGGATCCCGACGGGTGCGTGGGAGGCTCTGCGCCGGACCTCCGACCTCGCCCGGGGCGAGCGCGGCGAGCTCGAGGACAGCGCTTTCGTCGCGCTCATCGGCTTCGAGGCGAAGAAGCGCCAGATCGCGGCGGAGCTCGGGGTCGACCCGTACTCGTCCAACAAGGTCCTCCAGCGAGAGCTCAACCGCTTCGCCTGGGCCGCCTACGCCGGCGGCTTGCCGTCGATGTTCGTCCCGTTCAGCGAGCTTCCCGGCGACGCGCAGGAGCCGCCCGCAGCGAGCGGGGAAGACCGGCTCCAGTTCATCCTGCGCAACTACTCGCCGGAGGATCTGGACCGACTCAACCGAATCGAGCTGGCCGTGATGGGCGTGCCCAAGCCGCTGTCCGACGAGTTCATCCACCATCCGTGGTATTCACCTCGGCACGAGACCGCCCTGGTCGACAGCCTCGCGGCGCTCGACCTCGCCGAGGACCGCCGGGTCTTCATCGAGGCGGCGGTGACTGCGGATTCGGAGGATCGCGCGCACTTCTACCAGCGCACCGCGGAGCTGATGCGCTGCTACAACGACAACGTCGGCCTCATCGATCGCATCGTGGCCGTCGACGGTTCGGTCACCGGCTACACGCAGAATGGCGTGCTGGTCGTCCCGTACGCGGTGGACTACGCCGTCTGGAATCGTCCCACCGCGCGCTTTGCGGAGTCGATCACCGGGAGCCTGCCCGGCGACCTCGACGTTCGCGAGACCGAGCTGGTGCTGTCCGGGACGCTGTCGCCCAAGGCCCGCGCAAGGCTCGAAGGTCTGGGCATCGGCGTCACCGAGCGCGCCTTCGACCGGCTGCCCGCCGGCGGCGCGGAGCCCGCCGAAGGCATCCACTAGGACGATGCGCCACTCGCCGACCCCTCGCCTCGTGTCGCTGCTGCTCTGCCTGTCGCTCGTCGGCTGCGGCGGCGGCTCCGCGCGCCGGCCGCGGACGCAGGTGGTGCTCAGCTCCGAAGCCGTCGACGAGAAGGTCGGTCGGGAGGAATCGGAGAACGTGGCCGCGCAGCTCGGCCTCATCGACGACCCGGCGCTCAACGCCTACGTCTCCCAGGTCGGGCAACGGCTGGCGCGTTACGCTCCGCGCGGACGATTTCGCTACCACTTCGCCATCGTCGACCAGGACACGCCCAACGCTTTCGCCCTGCCGGGCGGATACATCTACGTCTCCCGCGGTCTGCTGGTGTTGACCAACTCCGAGGACGAGCTCGCCAGCGTGCTCGGCCACGAGATCACCCACGTGGCCGCGCGCCACGCAGCGGCGCGCCAAGCGGTGATCCAGGGCATGCCCGGGCCGTTCCAGTTCTTCGCCCAGGGCCACATCGCCGGCTACAGCCGCAACCAGGAGCGCGAGGCGGACCGGATCGGCCAGGGCCTGGCGGGAGTCGCCGGCTTCGATCCGACCGGCATGGCGACGTTTCTCAAGGATCTCGAGTTCACCGAACGGCTGCGGCTCGGTACCTCGCGCCTGCCTTCGTTCTACGACACGCATCCCGCCACCAGCGAGCGCGTCGCCTCGGCGGCGGCGCGGGCGCGCCTCGTCTCCTGGGAGCGCGTGCCGGGAGTCGCCTCGGACCAAGCCGACTACTTGTCGCGCATCGAAGGTCTGGTCGTCGGCACGAGCGCTGCCGAGGGGGTGTTTCGCGGACAGCGCTTCCTCCACCCCGACCTCGACTTCACGGTCCGCTTTCCCGACGGCTGGAAGACGATGAACACCCACGTGGCCGTGGGAGGCGTCAGCCGGCTGCGCGACGCCCAGTTCGTGCTCGAGGGCCAGGGCCCCGGAGACGATCCGGAGACGGCCGCCACCGAGTACCTGGGCAAGCCCCAGAACCAGGGAATCAGCATCGCCACCCTGGCACCGCTCAAGATCGGGAGTCACCGGGCCTATCGCGTCGAGGGAAAGGTTCGCACGCGCGGAGGCTTCATTCCGATCACCATGACGTGGGTCGCCAAGGGCGGTGTGATCTATCGCTTCACCGCGCTGTCCGCACCCGGCGCGTTCGCCCGCATCCAATCGACCTACAGCGCCTTCGTGCGGAGCTTCCGCCCACTGCCTCCGGGGCTGGCGCGCAGCGTTCGCGAAGACCACCTGCACGTCGTCCGCGCCCGCGCCGGCGAGACCCTCAAGGCGCTGTCGGCGCGAACGGGGAACCAGTGGGACATCCAGACCACGGCCGTGATCAACGACGTGTTCGCCACCGAGCCGCTCGGGTCGGATCAGCTCATGAAGGTCGCCGTATCGCAGGCCTACGTCCCGGAGCCCGCGTCGCGCTGATCCCGTGCCGATCGGCCGCGCAGACGAACCGCGAGCGGGCGACCAGAGCGCCGGTTACCCTCTGCGCCCCGGTGGGGGGACGGCCGGAAGGAGATCGCATGACCCGCGGACTCGGCTCGCCGCAGTGGCCCTACACCCGGGGTCTGCACGACCTGGGGAACGGCTGCTACGCCTACCTCCAGCCCGACGGGAGCTGGGGCTGGAGCAACGCGGGCCTGCTCGTCGACGGCGGAGAGTCTCTCCTCGTCGACACGCTCTTCGACCTCCACCTCACCCGCGACATGCTCACCGCGATGCGCGCCGCGGAACCCGACGCCGCGGCTTCGATCCGCACCGTCGTCAACACCCATTCGAACGGCGACCATTGCAACGGCAACGAGCTGTTGGTGGGCGCCGAGATCATCACGTCCTCGGCAGCGGCCGAGGAGATGGAGCGCGAAGACCCGAAGACGATGCAGCAGTTCGCGGAGGCCGCGTCGCAGCTGGGAGAGCTGGGCGAGTACTTCCTGCACTGCTTCGGCGCCTTCGACTTCGAGGGCATCCAACGGCCCCAGCCGACGCTCACCTTCGAAGGCGAGCTCACGCGGACCGTCGGAGCGAAACGCGTCCTGCTCATCGAAGTCGGTCCGGCGCACACCGCCGGAGACGTGCTGGTGTACGTCCCGGACGATCGCGTCATCTTCACCGGCGACATCCTCTTCATCGAAGGACATCCGATCCTCTGGGCGGGCCCGGTCGCGAATTGGATCGAGGCGTGTCGGCGCATCGAGGCGATGGACGTCGACTGCGTCGTTCCGGGCCACGGCCCGATCACGGACCGGGGCGGCGTGGCCGCGGTGCGCGAGTACCTGCAGTACGTCGCCGCCGAAGCACGCCAGCGCTACGACGCCGGCATGGACGCTCTCGAGGCGGCGCGCGACATCGCGCTCGACGACTACTCGTCCTGGGGTGATGCGGAGCGTATCGTCGTGAACGTCCACACCCTGTACCGCGAGTTCTCGGGAGATGCGTCGGAGCCGGCCATCACCCTGCTCTTCAGCGAGATGGCGAAGCTCGAGCGAGAGAGACGCTAGCCCGCCCCACGGAGGAATCGAATCATGCGCCGCTTCGACGGAAAGGTCGTTCTCATCACCGGAGCCGCGTCCGGCATCGGCCGCGCCACGGCGCTGCGCATGGCGGACGAGGGGGCCAAGCTCTTCTGCGTCGACCTCCAGGCCGATGCGCTTCAAGAAACCGTGAAGGAAATCGTCGAGCGCGGCGCCGAGGGCGAAGGGCGGGTGTGCGACGTCTCGAAGCCCGAGGACATCGACGCGACCGTCGCCGCCTGCATCGACCGCTTCGGCAAGCTCGACGCCCTGTGCAACATCGCGGGCCTGCTGCGCATGGACCAGTTTCACGAGCTCGCGCTGGAAGACTGGAACCGCGTGCTCGCCGTCAACCTCACCGGGACGATGTTGATGTGCCAGGCGGCACTGCCCCACCTGCTCGCGACCCGGGGCAACATCGTGAATGCCTCGTCGACGTCGGCCCTCGCCGGGCTGCCCTGGGGCAGCGCGTATGCGGCGTCGAAGGGCGGCGTGCTTGCGCTCACCAGGACCCTGGCCGTCGAGTACGGGCGCCAGGGCCTGCGCGCCAACGCGGTGTGCCCGGGTTCGATCAAGACTCCCATGACCGTCGGTCTCGAGATGCCCACGGACGTCGACTTCTCCCTCGTGCAGCGCATCATGCCCCTCGACGAGCCGCGCGGACCGGAGACGGTCGCGGGAGTCATCGCCATGCTCGCGTCGGAGGACGGCGCGCACGTCAACGGTGAGTCGATCCTGGTCGACGGCGGTACGCTCGCGTGAGCAACCGCGCCCGAACTGGGGCGAAATCCCACACTTTCAGGTAGCGAATCCCACAGCGGCGCGACGGCCCGCGGGTGTATTCGCCGGCCTACTCTTTCTCCCGGCACGGGCGTACACTGACGAGCGGAGCCGGGGGAAGGAGGCCGCCATGCATTCCCGCCCTCTCGTCACCACCCTGACGCTTGCGCTGTTTGGCGCGGCTGCCTGCCAGCCCAGCGCCGAGACCGAGGTCGTCGAACCCACGCCCATTGCGGGCATGTACGAGGTCAGTGGGACGACGGTCGAGTCGACCACCGGCGACCGCCGCGAGATCTCCGGCAGCGTGATCCTCGCCGAGGACGGCGCGACGTACACTGCGACGTTCCACCTCAACACCGGCTTTCCGGCCGGAGACAGCATGCTGACCGCCGACGTCATCGGCAAGGGATCGGGAACCATCGACGGGCGCGAGCTGCGCGGCGTCGCCGAGACCCAGCTCGTGATCTCCACCGTGCCGGGCATCGACCCCGCCTTCGCCTTCATCCCCCGCACCACGACCACACGGCTCGTGTCGAACTCGACGACGACGATCGCCGCCAACGGCGAGGTCGTCATCGAGATCGAGAACGAGCCGGCCGAGGGCGAGACCTACGCGTCGACGCGCACCACCCTGCGCGGCCGGCGGGTGAGTGCGCGCATCGCCGACGAAATCGCACCTGTGTCGGCCGCAGCGGAGTAGCCCTCAGGGCGGCAGGTAGCCCAGTTCCCGAAGCCGCTGCCGCGATGCGGCATCGAGCCCACCGAAGGCTCCCTCGGGCCCGGAGCGCACGCGGGCGTCGTCCGGAAGCGGCCGCGGGCCGCCCGCGGCTGCGACGAAGGCCTCGAGTCGCTCGCGCAGCCGGCGCTCGTGCTCCGCGTGGCTGGGGGAGCCCGCGAGGTCGGCCAGCTCGCCGGGATCGGCCTGTACGTCGTACAGCTCGACCTCGCCGTTCGACGACCAGATGAGGCGCAG
>JBHHVG010000192.1:0-6077 GCA_046754165.1 Myxococcota bacterium | reverse complement strand
GAACAGCGTGGCGTAGGCACACAGCAGCACCAGGGGGACCGCCACCACCCGGGGGAGCGCGTACTCCGGCCAGCCGAGCTTCATCCGCAGGCGGTCGGCGCCGGCGACCATGCCGACCACGCCGAGCGTCGTGAGGACGGGCGCGATCGGCACGAAGAGGCGGCTGTATTGGTAGGCGTCTCCGCCGGATCGGAGGAAGAAGGCCAGCCACCCCGCCGCCACCACGAGCGCGTAGGAGACCTTGCTGCGGCTGTCTGGGGACCACAGCGCGAGCGGGCTCGCCAACACGACCGGGAAGCTCAGCAGGAGCATCGCGATGTACTCGACGCCGAGCTGGAAATGGCGGGCGGTCCCACCCGCCTTCGCCCAGTAGGTGTTCGGAGCGATGCTCCCGAAGACGTGCCAGCGAACCGCCGCAATGCACACGGCGGCCACGGCCACCGGAATCACGAAGCGGCGGTTCCAGGCGAAGCGCAGCAGGGGCGCGGCGGCGACGAAGAGCGCGCACTCGGGGCGCAGAAGGACCGCCACGATCGCCCAACCGGCGAGGGCTCCCGGCGCCTCGCGCAGCACCGCGCGGTAGAGCAGGGAGACAGCCAGACAGGCCAGCGCCGTCTCCATGCCGATCACGGCGTTGACGACGAAGAAGTGATCCACCCCGAGCACCGCCGCCGTTCCGACGCAGGCCGCGAACGAGCCGGTGCGGCGGTTCGGAAGCAGCTGGGGGTCGAGCGCGCTGAGCGCGCTGATGGTGATGGCCCCACCGCACGCGAGCGTGCCCACGACCTGGGCGGTGCGTTCGAGATCGCCGAAGGCCAGTTGACCGAGGGTCAGGAGGGCCAGGTAGAGCGGGCTGGTGAAGCCCTCGACGGGCGGCGCACCGCAGTTGAAGGTGATCCCGCAGCCCGCGACGATGTTGTCGACGTAGCGGAAGTAGATGTAGGCGTCGTCGTACAGCGAATCGTAGTGCTCCGACACGAACTGGAACACCAGGCCCCACGCCATCAGCAGCCCGGTCGCCAGGACGAACGCCAGCGATCTCCGGTCGCCGCCGGGGAACGCCGGATGCACGGAGCCGGACGGGAGGTCTGGTCCCGGGTGGCTCAACGCTGCGCCTCGCCGGTCATCGGAACGAAGCGTACGGGAAACTCGCTGCGGGTGCGGAGCCCGTCTTGGGTCTTCTCCAGGACCTTCAGCTCCTGGAAGTAGCCACCGACGGGAATCACCAGGCGGCCGCCCGGCGCGAGCTGGTCGATGAGCGGCTGCGGGATCTCCGCGGGGGCCGCGGTGACGAGGATGCCGTCGAACGGGGCCTGCTCCGGAACGCCCCGGTAGCCGTCGCCGGTCGACACGGTGACGTTGTCATAGCCCAGCTCCGCCAGCGTCTTCGCCGCCCGGTCGGCCAGCTCCGGCAGGATCTCGATGGTGTAGACGTGGGAGACCACGTGCGCGAGGACCGCGGCCTGGTAGCCCGAGCCGGTGCCGACCTCGAGGACCCGGTCTGTCGGCTCCGGCCGCAGCAGCTCGGTCATCACAGCCACGATGTACGGCTGGGAGATCGTCTGACGCAGCCCGATCGGCAGCGGCTGGTCTTCATAGGCGTGGTCGCGCTGATCGGTCGGAACGAAGCGGTGGCGAGGAACCGCGCGCATGGCGGCGAGCACCCGAGGATCGCGCACGCCTCGCGCCTCGATCTGCCCGCGAACCATTTCCTCCCTGGCCTGCATCCAGTGGTCCCTTCCGCCTCCGCCGGGATCCGCGCGCCCGACACGGCCGCCGCCGGAGACGAGCGACACGCTGACGGCGATGGCGAAAACCCCGGCGGCGGCGCCAGGTCTCACGACCGACGCGCTCCGCGCACCCGTGCGGCGACGTGACGTCGCATCAGCCCGCAGACACCACCAGGTAATCCTCGCGAGGGAAGTGCACCACGACGTCCCCCGCCCGCTCGGACCGGCGGCGGATCGCGATCTCGTGCACGCCGCTGGCAACGAGCTCTCCGGAGACCGGCCCCGACCCCGCCTCCTCGGGCAGTACCGTGACGGTGTCGCCCACGGCGAGCCCGTCCGGCAGATCGACCGGCGCGTCTTCGATCCGTGCCGGCGCAGCGTCCCGGGCGATCGCGATCGCGTCCGCAGAATCGAGTTCGCTCCGCTCGCCGTGTCCGATCTTCTCGACCCGCGCCAGCCATGCTGCCAGCTGTTTCAGGGGAGCGAGCAACGAGGCCGTCGTCGGGTGGACGACGAGGAACCGGTGGGTGTGATAGGCGGCGAGGTCGGCGAGGGACGGATCCGCCCCCAGCAGAAAGGCCCGGCCGTCGGAGAGCTGCTGCTCGAGCAGATCGAGATTCGCCCGCAGCTGGAGCAGCTTCGCCGGCGTCACGACCCCCGCTTTCGACACGTCGATGCCCGGCGCCATCTTCTTGCGATCCTCGAGGAAGGCCTCGTCGAAGAGATCCCCCGCGCCGAAGAACACCGTCACCGCCATCATGAAGCTGGTCTCGGCCCAGCGTGAGAGCGCCCAGACCGTGGCCTCGTCTCCGCCCGGAAACAGGCTCGGCTGTGGATGCAGTCGCTCGAGCACTCGGGCGCAGATCTTGGTGTCGCAGTAGATGTCGGCGCCGATCTGCATCACCGGCGTTCGGCGATAGCCGCCGGTGAGCTCGGTGAGGTCGGGCTTGGGCATCACGACGGGGATCTGGACCGAACGCCACGGCAGGTTCTTCCGCCCGAACATCAGCCGCACCTTCTCGGAGTACGGAGACATATCGTAGTGGTGGAGGATGATCTCGTGCATTGCGCCATTCTACACCGGGGGCCCGCGATCCGCGTTATGCTCGGCCCGGCCCGTGCCGCGGTGGCCGCGGATCGGATCAGGCTGCTCCCGCGGGCCGCGCGCTCGACGAGAATCCCATGATGCGCACGCTCTCGATCCTGGCCGCGTTCGCGCTCTCCGCACCCGCGATCGCCGTCGCGGATTTCGTCACCCCCTCGAATCGTGTGAAGAGCCGGGTGGTCGTGCGCGACGACGGCTCTCGCACGGGACGGGAGCTGGGGAGCCTGCGCCCCGGTGACCGCGCCGAGTGGCTCTCGACCGATGGGCCGTGGCATCACGTGCTGCTGTCGGACGGCACGCGCGGCTGGGTGAGCGCGCTGTGGACTCGGGTCACGCCGGAGGAAGCGGTGCCGGACGCCTCGCCGGCGCGCGGCCCGGACATCCCGCCCATGCGGCCCGGCTTCTTCACGCGTTGGTGGCGCCGCTGGTTTGGCGGCGGACCGCACGTGGAGCTCGTCATCGAGAAGCCGGAACCGCGCCAGAAGGTCTACCGGCACCGCGATCCCAACCTGCCCGTGTCGGGTTACGCGACCGCGTCCGGCTCCCACCGGTACGACGTGATCCTGGTGATCGACACGTCGACATCGACGAACGAGTCGGCCCACACGGATGTCGATGGGGACGGCGTGTCCGAAGACGGCTGGAAGAGCCCGGACTCCGTGTTCCACGCGCAGATCGAGGCCGGCCTGAAGCTGGTGGAGACGGTGCGGCGCCTGCCCGGCAACCACTCGGGAGAGCGCATCCGGATCGGCGTCGTGACCTTCTCCGGAGACGAGAGCCACCAGCTGGATCCGGAAGACGAGCACGTCGCGCACAGCGCAGCTTGGCTCTACGCGTTGGCCCGGCGCGACGCACGGCTCCGCGTGCCGCTCACCGGCGACTACGGCGCCATCCGCGCCTCCCTGCAACGACTCTCCCGGTCCGAACCGATCGGCATGACCGACTTCGCCGCCGGCATCAGCCTCGCCACCATCGAGCTTTCCGGCCTAGTAGAGTGGGGCGCGCAGAGCGACCCGCGCCCCGGCGCGCAGAAGCTGATTCTCTTCCTCTCGGACGGCGATCCCCGGCTGCCTTTCGATACGGAGATGGCAGAGCGAACCGGGGTCGAGGCCGCCAAGCTCGCCGATCGCTCGGACATCCGCGTCAACACCTTCGTCCTCGGCCGCAACCCCGTCACGAGGGAGGTCAACCCCTCGATCAAGAAGATGGCGGCGCGCACCGGCGGCCACTTCGTCGTTCCGGAGTACCCGGGTGACATCGTGCAGGTCCTCTACGCCACCGCCTTCACATTCGTCGAGAGCGTGAAGTTGTTCAACGAGACCACCGACCTCGAGACCGACTACATCGCCACGGGCATCGACGGCTCGTTCTACGGTGAGATCGGCCTGGTGGAGGGCGACAACGAGATCGAGGTCGTGGCGCATCTCTTCGACGGGACCGAGGCAAGCGAGACCTTCCACATCGAGTATCAGAACGGCGAGCCGACCCTCGAGCAGAGCGAGCGCCTCGGCCGCATCAAGCGGGAGAACGAGTCGCTGATCGAGCAGATCAAGGACGAGCTTGCCAAGGAGATCGAGCGTGTCCGCGTCCGACGGCGCAGCGGGCCCGGACCCCAGGACAAGAATCTCGACGTGCGCATCGAGAAGACCCCGCAGGGAAAGATCCTGGAGATCCAGGTCGAGGAAGACCTCCCGGAGTGACGCCGGCTGACCCCGAGCTGCCGACCCGAGGACGTCGTCGGCACCCAGAAGAGGCGCGCCCCGAGATGGCGCGACGCGGAGATACGCCGATCTTTCCTCGGGCGTCCGGGCGACACCGCGTGTGGCCTCGGCCGAGCGGGGTCTTCGCTCTTCGACTCGCCGACTCCGCAGCCGGGAACGACGTCCTCGGGCGCCGCGGCTAGGACAGCTCGGCGTCTTCGATGCGCTGCGACTCCAGGTAGAAGTCGTAGCAGTCGTCGCGAAGGTCCGGATTCGCCCGCTGCTTCATGGCGTGGCGCGGGTGCTGGTTCAGCGTGCCGCTGATGCCGTAGATGTCGTTGAAGCCCCACTCGATCTCCTCGCGGAGCGGAACGAAGACCTCCTGGATCACCTTGTACACGGGGTGCGCGTTGAACTTGGGGTTCTTCAAGAAGTTCAGCAGCAGCTCGAGGTTGCAGTTGCCTGCTCCCCGGCCGATGCCGTTGATGGTCGCATCCAGCAGGTTGACACCCTCGATGATGGCGTGCTGGGTGTTGGCGAAGGCGAGCTGCTGGTTGTTGTGCGCGTGGAACCCCAGCGGCTTGTTCGGCGCGTGCTTGCGGTAGAGCTCGAGGTACGCCGTCACCTGTTCCGAGTAGAACGCCCCGTAGCTGTCGACCAGGTAGAGGTAGTCCAGCTCCTCCGCTTCGTTGATCTGCTGGAGACCTTCGATGAGATCGCTCTCGATCGCCACGGAGGGCGCCATGATGTTGACCGTCGTCTGGTAGCCGAGATCCTTGGTGCGGCGCACGAGGTCGAGGCCCTTGTCGATGTCGGCGGTGTAACAGGCGGTCCGGATCATGTCGACGGGAGTTGCGTCTGCGGGCTTGAGGGCTGACGCGTCGACGCGTCCGACGTCGTACATCACGGCCACGGCGGGCGGATTCTCGCACTCGTAGGAGTCCACGATGCGGCGCAGATCGTCGTCGTCGCAGAAATTCCAGGGGCCCCACTGATCGCGGCTGTACTGATCGCTCGGGGCGAGCTTCTTGCCGAGCTCGACGTAGTCGACGCCCGCTTCGCAGGCGGTGCGGTACACCGCCTTCACGAAATCGTCGCTGAACTGGTAGTTGTTGATCAGTCCGCCGTCGCGGATCGTGCAGTCCAGGACCTTCAATTCTTCGCGGTACATCGGGAATTCCACGGCTGGGCAAGGGGGTTGGAGGGAGGGGCGGGGATCGCTCGCGGGCCCGCCGGGAGCTGCATTCTCCCCGAAATGCACGATTCCTGCAACGCGTGCCGTCGGCCGTCGAATCGGGTGCCGAGTTCTAGTTCGCGCTGGCCGGCAGGGGCTCCCAGCCCGCGGGGACCGGCGCGTCCTCGCAGCGGCGGTAGTCCGCGAGGCCTCGCGCGGCGTGGTGGCCGACGCGATCGCCCTCGCGCGTCAGCGTGAGGGTGACGCTCTCCTCGCTCGCGAGGGTGATGGGGAGGTGGTGGCGCGGCTCGCTGTCGACCTCGACGAGGTACTCCCCGGCCGGCAGCCGGACGATCTCATGGGACCCC
>JBHHVG010000191.1:0-6090 GCA_046754165.1 Myxococcota bacterium | reverse complement strand
CTGCTCGGGCGCGTGCAGCGGGAGGGCGCCGCTCCGGCGAGCGCGGGCGAGCTCGGAGACCCATTCCTGTTTCCGCGGGATCTTCCGCCTCACTCGCAGCAGGAGCTCGCGAAGACCTTTGGTCCCGATTTCGCCGAGAGCGTCGCGGGCCTCCCGGTCGGCAGGTGGTCCGGTCCGGTGCCGTCGGCCTACGGGCTCCACCTCGTGTGGGTACACGACCGCACACCGGCTGCGCTCGCGTCTCTCGAGGTGGTGCGCGGCCAGGTGCGCGAGGCCGTGTTGGCGGAGCGTGGCGAGCGCGCACTGCGGGAGTACGTCGCAATGCTGCGCGCGCGCCATCCCATCGAGGTCGAGGGAGCCGGACGGGGGGACGCCCGGTGACGCGGCGCCAGGTGCTCGTCGCCGCGCTCGCCGTCCATTGCATGGCCGCACCGGCCGCCGCGCACCCGCTGGCGCCCTCTTTGTTCGAGGTTCGCGAGCGTGAGGGCGGCCGCATCGAGGTGACGTGGAAGGCTTCGCTGCTCCAGCCGAGGGGGTCTGATCTGCGGCCGCAGTTCCCTCCCCACTGCGAGCCCCTCGGCGTTCCCGAGGTCCTCCAGGGCGCGACCAGCGCGACACTGCGCTGGAGCGAGGACTGCGGTCCGCGGGGCCTGATCGGCGAACGCCTGCGGATCAACGGCCTCGATCGCAGCAGGACGGCCGCGCTGGTGCGCGTCGAGCTCCTCGACGGGCGTTTGCTCCAGGCGGTGCTCAGCGGCGCGGACGCCTCTCTGCTCGTGACCGCGCGGCCCGACCCGATTCGCGTCGCGCAGGGCTACTGCGGTCTCGGCCTCGAGCACATCCTCGGCGGTATCGATCACCTGCTCTTCGTGCTGGGCCTCGTGCTGCTGGTGGTCGGGAGACGGGCGCTCGCGTACACGGTCACCGCCTTCACCCTGGGCCACAGCGTCACGCTGTCGCTGGCCGTGCTGGGCTTCGTGGACTTTCCGACCCGCTGGGTGGAGCTCGCGATCGCGGCCAGCATCCTGCTGCTCGCCGCGGAACTCGGCCGCGCGGACGCACCGGCCCCATCGCGGCTGCGGCGCCGACCCTGGGAGCTGGCGTTCGTGTTCGGCCTGTTGCACGGCCTCGGCTTCGCTGGCGCCCTGACGGAAGTCGGTCTCCCCGCAGGCGAGATTCCCATCGCACTGCTGTCGTTCAACCTGGGAATCGAGATCGGGCAGCTCCTCTTCGTCGCGGTCGTGCTGGCCGTCGCGGCGCTTCGATCCGCATTTGCGCGGGGGCCGCAGTGGCTGAGCCAGCTGCCGGCCTATGCCATCGGAATCCTCGCGTCCTTCTGGTGCTTCGAACGGTTCTCCGCGATCGTCCGCTGACCGCCAGCGTCGCGATTCGATGGTATGGTCTCCCGGGGGTGGGTGATTCTGCGCGGTCGTGAGGCTCGGAGGCCGGCGTGAGCGACAGGGTGGTCAAGCAAGACAGCGAGTGGCGCGAGCAGCTCACCGCGGAGCAGTACGAGGTCTGTCGGAACAAGGGAACCGAGCGGCCGTTCACCGGCAAGTACACCGACTGCAAGGACGAGGGCACCTACCGCTGCGTCTGCTGCGGCAGCGAGCTCTTCCACTCCGATGCGAAGTTCGACTCCGGTACCGGCTGGCCCAGCTTCTGGCAGCCCGCGGCCGACGATCGGGTCCGCAGGGAGGCGGATACCGGTCATGGCATGCTGCGGACCGAGGTCCTGTGCGGACGCTGCGACGCGCACCTCGGCCACGTCTTCCCGGACGGCCCCGGCCCGACGAACCAGCGCTACTGCATCAACTCCGCGGCCCTCGACCTCGACCGCGACGATTCCAATTGACGCCGGCGCGGATCGGGTCGCGTTCGGGAAGGTGGGTGCCGGTCCGATGAGCGCCTGTCGTGCGAAGGCACTCGGATGGCGCGGGTAGCTCGGGACCACGGGGCGCCATGACGCAGGCCATCGGAGATCGCGTGGGACGCCGGACGCTGGCTCTCGCCGCGTTTGCCTGCTTCTGCGGCCTGGTGCTGCTCGTTCCGTGGGAGCCGCTGTCGCTCCCGCCCGACGGCGGCGACGGCATGTTCCACCCGCTCGCCCACCATCAGTTCGCCGCCGGCATGCCGTGGGGGGCGACGAGCCTGCACACCAGCGGCCCGTGGGGCTTCGTCCGCTTTCCATACTACCTCCCGGACACCTACGGGCTGCTCGTCGCGATCAACGGCCTCGTGGCCGCCGCGGTCGCCGCCGCCATGGGCGGGATGGCGGGGCGCTTTCGCCGCCGCGGGTCGGCCTGGCTGCTGATCCCACTGGGCACCTGGCTGCTGGCGCTCAGCGACGACGCGCGCTGGCTCTTCGCGCTGCTGGCTTGTCTCGCCTTCGTTCCGGACTTCGCCCGCCGGCGTACGACCGCGACCTTCGTGTCGTTGCTGCTGATGACGGCCTTCGCCTGCACCGTCAAGGGAACCTTTCTGCTCGCGGGAATCCCGGTCGCGGCTGTGGTGGGTGCACTCGAGCTGCGCGCCCGCCGTTGGCCCGTCCACCTGCTGGCCTTCGCAATCGCTGCGACCGGGAGCTGGTGGCTCGCGGTCGGCGGCCTGGATGGCGTCGCGGAGCACCTGAGACACGTGCTCGAGAGCACGGTTTCCTACCCCGAGGCGTTCTCGCTTCCCGCGGACCTCCGGCGGGTCGCCGCCTTCGCGGTCCTTGGCGGCTGCTTCCTGATGCTCGCGTTGGCGTGTGAGCTGCACGAGCGCGGGCCCGCGAACGGGATCCTGGTGTGGCTCGGCTTCGCTCTCGTCGTCTGGATGCTCTACAAGGGCGCGTTCACCCGGTTCGACGTGACCCACGTGTCTCGCTCGGTGCTGGCACTTCTCGTCTTCAGCCTCTTCTTTCTGCTGAGTCGCTGGGAAGCGCTGTCCGAGGGCGCGCTGGCCCGGCTGGCAGCGGGTCGCGCCGGAGAGCCGGTCCTCATCGCCCTGCTGCTGCTGACCGGCTGGGTCTGCGTCGCCGGCTTCCAACCGCCCCACCGGCAGCTGGCGCTGCTCGACGCGAAGCTCCACGGCCTCACTGCCGTCTGGGGGGAAGGGCGCGCCGCGCAACAGCGCCGCTACGAGCGCAGCCTGCGCGAGATTCGAAGCCGCTTCCCGATTCCGGCCTCCGTCCGAGGGCCGATCGGGGTGTTCGGGACCCTGCACACGCCGATCCTCGCAAACGGTCTCGCGGTCGCTCCCATGCCCGTCGTGGCTCACTACGAGATCTGGTCGCCGCGGACCGTCGAGCTCACGAACGCCTTCCTCGCAGGCGACGGCGCGCCGGAGTACCTCCTGCTCACGGGCACCAACCCGAGTGCGTCGAATGCCATCCGTCTCGCGAGCCGCTATCAGCCATTCGCCGCGGTAGGCCGAGCGACCCTGCTGCTGCGGCGCCCCGAAGCCCTCCCCGTGCAGAGAGAGACGGTGTTGCAGGCGGACCTCGTCTGGGGCGAGGCCTTGCGGATTCCCGCAGCCCTGGCCGACGAGATCCTGATCGCCCGGCTCGATTACCACCTCACGCTGCTCGGACGCGCCACCGCCTTCGTCTACCAGCCACCCCGGGTAACGCTCCGGATCCTGCGCCGCGACGGGCAGGACGCCGAAATCCGCATCAACCGCCTGCTCGCCGCCGACGGGATCGCACTCGACGCGCGTCCCGGTGCCTGGGACGAGCGCTCTCCGAACGTCCATCGGCAGCGGCACGCGCTGCTCAGCGAGGGCGGGCATGCCGGCGTGCGGGAGATCCGCCTGAGCGGTGGCCTCGCCAGGGGAGGGGATCCCCGGCCGTACCTCGGCGACCGGGTCCACGTGCGCATCGACACGGTCCGTTTCGGCGCTGCCCCGAACGCCGGGGCTTCCCGCGAGAGCCGCTCGTGGGTATTATCTGATGAACCGTCAGAATCCACCGCAACGGTGCCCTGAGGCGGTTTCCCGCCCGGGAAGGATTCGGGGTCAGCGAGCGACACATGGCCAATCGCGCGATCGACTGCTGGGTCAACGTCAACATGAGCGATCTCGGCCGTCCCGCCTACCTGGAGCAGGTCGCCAGGAACACCTTCAAGCAGGGAGAGGATTTCTTCCGCGACTACAGCATGGAAGAGATGCTCGCGCTGATGGATCGCCTCGGTGTGGAGAAGGCCATCCTGACCACGTCGCCGGCGCGGCCCCAGCCCCACGTGATGCGCTTCGCCGACGAGCGGCCCGATCGCTTCGCCCTCGGCGCGCAGGTGGATCCGCGCCGGGGCATGGACCACGTGCGCGCCCTCGAGGCCTTCGCCCGTGATCACCCGGTCGTGCTCGCGCGAGTCACGCCGTTCGCCATCGACATCGCGCCGAACGAGGCGGTCTACTACCCGTTCTACGCCAAGTGCGTCGAGATCGACCTTCCGATCACCATCAACACCGGCATCCCCGGGCCGCCCGCGCCGGGCGAGTGCCAGCATCCGATGCATCTCGACAAGGTCTGCCTGCACTTTCCGGAGCTCGAGCTGGTGATGGCGCACGGCGCCGACCCGTGGTGGAACGAAGCGTGTCGGCTGATGCTCAAGTACCCGAACCTCTACATGATGACGTCCGCCTACCTCCCGAAGTACCTGCCACCGGAGCTCATCCATTTCATGAACACGCGCGGCCGTGGCAAGGTGATGTGGGCTTCGGATCACCCGGCGATCCAGATGGAACGCTGTCTGGACGAGGCGTGTCAGATCGATTTCCGCGAGGGCGTGCTCGACCGCTATCTCTACGCCAACGCCTACGATCTCTTCTTCGGAAAGTAGCGCTCGAGGCCGCTGGACCATGGACTTCACGGAGACTCCGGAGCTCGCCGCGTTCCGCCTGAAGGTGCGCCGCTGGTTCGAGGAGAACCTGCCCGAGGGATGGGGAACGGAGGGGGTCGACGGCCCGCGCACCGCAGGAGAGCGCGTCGCCTTCGCGAAGCAGTGGCAGAAGCGGCTCTACGACGGCGGCTGGGCGGGCATCTCCTGGCCCCGCGAGTACGGCGGCACCGGAGCGAGCATCACCGAGCAGATGATCTACGGCGAAGAGTACGCCCGCGCCTGGGCGCCCGACCTGATCATGCTGGGCGTGGGCATGGCCCTCACCGGGCCGGTGCTCATGAGCTGTGGCAAGCCGTGGCAGAAGGAGCGGTTCATCTCGAAGATCCTCACCGCCGAGGAGATCTGGTGTCAGGGCTTCTCCGAGCCCGGCGCCAGATCCGATCTCGCTGCGCTGCGGATGCGCGCCGATGTGCAGGGAGACGAGGTCGTCGTCACCGGCCAGAAGGTCTGGACCAGCTTCGCCCAGTACGCGGACTGGTGCATCCTGGTGGTGAAGACCGATTCGGACGCCCCCAGAAAGCACGACGGCATGACCTTCCTGCTCGTCGACATGAAGTCTCCGGGAATCGATGTGCGCCCGCTCACCGAGATCACCGGGGAAGACTGGTTCAACGAGGTCTTCTTCGACCATGTCCGCGTCCCGATCGAGAACGTTGTCGGAGAGATCGATCGGGGCTGGGACGTCGTCATCAACACGCTGTCACTCGAGCGCGCGTCTGCGGCGCCCCACGCGCGCCTGGAGGCGGAGCTCTCGATGTTGCGCGATCTCGCCAGACGCCTGCCCCGCGGAAGCGGCACCGCCGCGCAAGACCCCGTGATTCGCGAGAAGCTCGCCCAGTGCTCCATCGAGGTGACCGCGCTGCGGGTGAACGCCCTTCGCAACGTGGGCTTCATCGAGCAGCACGGCGTGCCGGGCCCACAGGGGTCGCTGCTGAAGCTGGGCTGGAGCGAGCTCGACCAGCGCATCAAGACCCTCGCCGGCGAGATCCTCGGACCCTACGCGCTGCTGCTCGCCGGCGACGCGCGGGCCATCGACGGCGGCCACTGGGCCCACGAGATCCTGTGGTCCCGCGCCGCGACGATCTACGCCGGTACGTCGGAGGTGCAGCGCAACATCATCGCGGAGCGGGTGCTGGGGTTGCCGCGGCACTGAAGGCGAGGGCGGAGCGCCGTCTCCCCGGCGGTGAGGGCGCGTTCGCGGGCCTACCTC
>JBHHVG010000190.1:0-6143 GCA_046754165.1 Myxococcota bacterium | reverse complement strand
CCACATCACCGTCTCGACTGGACGGCCGAGAGGGGAAGGGCGCCTCGATCCGGCGCGCGGCGTCTCCGCCGCAGGCGGTCCCAGGAAAATCCGGGCCAGCACTCGCTGCGCCCCATACAATCGGCCCCATGAGCGATGCCTCGAAATCCTCCGCGTCGCGGCGGGATCGGATCCGCGTCATCATCTTCGAGGCGGACACACCGGCGGGCAAATTGTTCGACGTCGCGCTGATGTGCGTGATCACGCTGTCCGTCGTCGCACTGATGTTCGAGAGTCTCCCGAAAGTCGACGCGCGTTACCGCGCGTGGCTGCGCGGATTCGAGTGGCTGGTAACCGTCCTGTTCACCGTCGAGTACGCCCTGAGACTCTGGTGCGTGCAGAACCCGTTGCGCTACGCCCGCAGCTTCTTCGGCCTCGTCGACCTGATGGCGATCCTGCCCAGCTACCTGAGCTTGATGCTTCCAGGTTCGCAATCCATGGCGATCGTGCGCGCGCTGCGCCTGCTGCGCGTGTTCCGCGTCTTCAAGCTGGCGCGCTTCCTGCGCGAGGCCAACGTGCTGCTCACGGCCCTGCGCTCGGGCAGCCGCAAGGTGCTGGTCTTCCTCGGCACGGTGCTCATGCTCGTCGCCATCCTGGGCTCGGCCATGTACCTGATCGAGGGCGAAGAGAACGGCTTCACCAGCATCCCGCTGTCGATGTACTGGGCGGTCGTGACGCTCACCACCGTGGGCTACGGGGACATGGTGCCCACCACACCAGCCGGGAAGCTGATCTCCGTCTTCGTGATGATCATCGGCTACAGCATCATCGCGATTCCCACCGGTATCGTGACCGCCGAGATCATCCAATCCTCCCAGCGCCCACCCAATACCCGCCATTGCCCCTCCTGCCTGACGGAGGGCCACGCCGAGTCTGCGCGGTACTGCGGGGATTGCGGTGAGCCCATGCAGCCGGGGACCTGAATTTCTGGGGCCGATTCGCCACGCTTGGCTTCCGACGCAGAATGGCGTCAACGGGCTTGAGTGGTCCGCGCGGGTCTCCGAAGCAAGGGAGCGAGAGGGGTGCCGGGTGGGAACGGTATTCGACGTCGTATCCGAGGGCATCGAGCAGAGGACGGATCTGGCGAAGCTCGAGGCGCGCGGCACGGTCCGACTCGCCCTGAAGCAGGCCGGCATCGACGCCGACACGATCTCCCCCGACGACATGGTGGTGGTTCTTGAAAAGTTGATGCCTAGGGAACTCGACGCCCGGGGCGTTCGCGACGCCGAAGAGCTATGCAAGCAACTGGCCGCTTCGGTCGCTCAGTTCGAAGACGATGAGGAGGCGGGCGCCGTGACCGCGCCCGAAACCGTCTTCGCCCGTCTGGCCCGCAGTTGACGTGCCCCGAGTCCTTTGCCCTACACTCACTGCCTGGATTCTTCCGGCGCCTCTCCCCGGAATTCTCCAGCGGAATTCGGGCCGAGCACCGGAGCCAGAAATCTGGTAACGCTATCCGTGGCATTGGGTCTCCAATTCAATGCCCAATGGGAAGGGGACCTCTGAATCGAATTTCCGCATTCTCGACTCTTCGGTCCTCGGGGCCCGCTCGCGAGAGCGGGCCCTTTCCGTATCCGGTCCGCGGCTGCCTGCGCCCGAGGAATCGAAACGCAGGCGGCACCCGCTGCGAACACCGTCGACCGAGAGCTCTTCGTGACACCGGAGGTCCGTTGCAACCTCGAGAGCGGCCTCAGCATCGGAGGATTTCGAGGAACCGCCCATGCTGATCAAGAGACCCGACGACATTCCCTCCCGGGAGATCACCGATGAGTCCCTGTACCTGCGACGCCGCGAGTTCATCGCCTCTGCTGCGGCCGCCGCCGGAGCGCTGCTGGCCGGGCCCGCGCTCGGCGCCCCAGAGCCGGCGAGACGGCCGCTCGGGCCCTACGACACGGACGAGGAGCCGACCTCCTTCGAAGACGCGACCCGCTACAACAACTTCTATGAGTTCGGAACGGACAAGAAGGATCCGCAGCGCAACGCCGGATCCCTGCGCACCCGGCCGTGGAACGTGCGCATCGAGGGCGAGGTCCGGCGTCCCGGCGAGGTGGCCTTCGAAGACCTGATCGAGCCCCACGCGGTCGAGGATCGCGTCTACCGCCTGCGCTGCGTCGAGGCCTGGTCGATGGTGATCCCGTGGCGCGGCGTGCCTCTCGGCAAGCTGCTCCAACGCCTGGAACCGACCTCGAAGGCCCGCTACGTGGCGTTCGAGACCCTGTTCGATCCCAATCAGATGCCTGGCCAGCGCCGCTCCATCCTCGACTGGCCCTATCGCGAGGGACTGCGTCTCGACGAGGCCATGCACCCGCTCACGCTCCTTGCCACAGGCATGTACGGACGCGACCTGCCCAACCAGAACGGCGCACCGCTGCGGCTGGTGGTCCCGTGGAAGTACGGCTTCAAGAGCAGCAAGTCGATCGTCAGCATCCGATTGACGTCCAAGCTTCCGCCCACCAGCTGGAACCTGTCGGCCCCGGGAGAGTACGGCTTCTACGCCAACGTCAACCCGGAGGTATCGCACCCGCGCTGGAGCCAGAAGCGCGAGCGCCGCATCGGCGATTTCCGCAAGCGCAAGACACTGCCGTTCAACGGCTACGGTGAAGAGGTGGCGCGCCTCTACTCCGGCATGGACCTGCGAAAGCACTTCTAGTGCCCCGAGTCCGAAATTCGCCCGCATTCCGCCCCCGTTTCGGACCGCTGGCAGGACCCAAGACCCGCCGCTGGGAGGCGCTTCAGGCGGCCGCGGTGGCCGCGGCCGCGGCGCCCGGGATCGCACTAGGGGTGCAGTTCGCCCGCGATGCCCTCGGCGCGAATCCCATCGAAGAGATCACGCACGTCACCGGTCGGTGGACCCTGCGTTTCCTGCTGCTGTCCCTCGCGATCACGCCCGCGCGCCGGCTGCTTCGCTGGTCGGCCCTGGCGCCGCTGCGGCGCACCTTCGGACTGGCCGCCTTCGGCTGGGCGCTCCTGCACTTCGCGACCTACCTGGCACTCGACCTCGGCTTCGAATTCGAGGCGGTTCTCGAAGACCTGCGCGAGCGGCGCTTCGTGGTGGCGGGCTTCGCGGCCTTCTGTTGCCTGCTGCCGCTGGCCGCCACCTCGACGCGCAGCTCCCAGAGGCGGCTCGGCCGGCGTTGGCGGACGCTCCACCGCCTGGCGTACATCGCCGGGGCCCTGGGCGTGCTCCACTTCCTGTGGCTGGTGAAGGCGGACCTGCTCGAACCGCTGCTGTACGCCGCCGTCCTCGCTGCCCTTTTCGGGGAGCGACTCCGGGTACGTGCGCGGTCGGGCTGCTAGTCTCTGCCGTCCGACAATCTCCCGCGCGCTGAGGAAACACCATTCAGAGCGAGACCGACGCAGGCGACCGCTCCGACGGAGGCGGCCGCGACTACCCCGCAGACGTGCGAATCCTCGAGGTCGATGAACGCGAGTTCATCATCGTCGGCACAGCGCACATTTCGCGGGAGTCCGCCGACCTCGTGCGCGGAGTCATCGAGAAGGAACAGCCGGACTGCGTGTGCATCGAGCTCGACGCACAGCGCTTCGAAGCACTGTCGAACAAGACGCGTTGGGAGAACCTCGACCTTCGGCAGGTGATCCGCAACAAGCAGCTCGCCGCACTGCTCGCCAACCTCGTGTTGGCGTCCTACCAGAAGAAGCTGGGCGGCGCCCTCGGTGTGCTTCCGGGCACCGAGCTGCTCGAAGCGGCCACCGTTGCGGCAGAGAACGGCATTCCCGTCGCCCTGTGCGACCGGGATGTTCGCGTCACGCTGCGGCGCGCGTCTGCTGCCATGGGTTTCTTCAAGAAGGTGATGCTGCTCGCAAACATCGGAGCGGGCATCTTCGACTCGCCGGAGCTCGACGAAGAGGATCTGAGAAAGCTGCGGGAACGCGACGTCCTCAACGAATTGATGCGCGAGCTGGGCGAGGCCATGCCCGCCCTCAAGTACACGCTGATCGACGAACGCGACACCTTCCTGACCCAGAAGATGAAAGAGGCAAGAGGCGACAAGATCGTCGCAGTCGTCGGCGCAGGGCACGTCGAGGGCATCTGCGAGGCCCTCGGTCAGAGCGGAGACTTCGACCTCGAGGAGATCAACAGCGTGCCGCCGGTGTCGCGCGTGTGGAAGTGGATCGGCTGGGGCATCCCGGCTGTGATCGTCGCCTCGCTCATGGCGATCGGCATCACCAAGGGCGCGGACGTGGCGGGCCAGAACCTGATCTACTGGATCGTCGCGAACGGCGTGCCGTGCACCATCGGCGCGATCGCGGCCTTCGGCCACCCCCTCACCGTGGCCGCAGCGTTCTTCGTCGCGCCAGTCACCAGCCTCACCCCGGTCATCGGCGCCGGATACGTGCTCGCCTTTCTCCAGGCCTACGTGCAGCCGCCGATGGTGAAGGAGCTCGAGCATCTCACCGACGACATCGGCGTACCACGCCGTTGGTGGCGCAACCGCATGCTGCGGATCTTCCTCGTCTTCATCCTGACGACGATCGGGAGTCTGATCGGCACCTACGTGGGCGGGTACGAGATCATCAAGAACCTCTTCTGATGCCGGCGTCCGCCGACGAAACCGCCCGCGCGATCTGGGCCGGGGGCGAAGACCGGCGATTCGGCGCACGGAAGACGCCGTGAGTGGACCGCGCGTGGGCCTCGTCGGCGCGGAAAGGCGACGGCACGGGCTCGGCCCCTTCGTCTTCCGCGACCTCATCGCGGCGGGCGCCCGCGTTCCGTGCTTCGTGACGACCAACGAGCGCAGCCGCGAGGCGGCCGAGAGCCGCCTCTCCGCTGCGGGATCGCCGGCCCGCGGCTACCTCACCGTGGACGCCATGCTGGCCTCGGAATCCCTCGACGCCGTGGCGATTCAGTCTCCCTCGGCGACGCATGCGGACTATCTCGAAGCCGCTCTTCGCGCCGGCCTCCCGGTGCTTTGCGACAAGCCGCTGGTGTGGGGACGGCCCGGACTCGCCCTGCACGCGGCGGAAATCGTGGGGGCCTTCGAGCGCGCGGGACTGCTGCTTTGGGAGATCTGCCAGTGGCCCTACACCCTCACCGCCTACGAGCTTCTCTTCCCCGGTGCGCTGGCGAGCGCGCCGGAGCGTTTCGAGATGTGGATGCAGCCGGTCTCCGCAGGTGTGCAGGCGTTCGGCGACTCGCTCCCCCACCCGCTCAGCCTGCTTCAGCGCCTCGTGCCCGGCGGCTCTCCGCGGCTCGGCGACGTGCGCATCGCTCCCGAGCCCGGCCGTGACGACGAGCGCTGCGTCTCGTTCGACTACCACAGCGACGCCGGATGCGTCGCGGTCGCCGTGCACCTCGAGCCCAGGAGATCCGGACGTCGGGAGGCGGCCTACGCGTTGGACGGCCGGGTCGGTCGCCGCCGCATCTCCGGTGCCCGCTACCGGCTATCCTTCGTCAGCGACGACGGGCGTGAGGTTCCCCTGGCAGACCCGATGACGCATCTCGTGACGGACTTCGTCGCGGCACTCCGCGGTGCCGCACGCGCGGCTCCGGGTCGCGAGATCGTCGAACGCATGGCGATGTTGGACCAGCTCGTCGACGCCCACGCGCGTAGGGCTCCAGTCGGCCCGGCTGGAACCTCCCCGTGAGCATTCCGCGGCGGATCCTGCTGCGCGTCCCGAACTGGGTGGGCGACGCGGTCATGGCCACGCCGGCCCTGCGCGCCCTGCGAGCGGCACACCCCGCGGCGGAGATCGTGCTCGAAGGACCGCCCCATCTCGAGTCCCTGTATCGCGGGCTTCCGCATCACGATTCCTTCGCGGCGGCGCCGCGCGGCGCCCGCGCCGTGTGGGCTCGCGCCCGCGAGCTGCGCGCGATGGCCTTCGACTGGGCACTGCTGCTGCCCGATTCAGCGCGGGCCGCCGCCGCGCCGTTCCTCGCAGGAGTTCCCAGGCGCCTGGGCTACGCCCGCGATCCGCTGCGCCGGATCTTCGTGAGCGAGTCCCTGCCACCGCCGCGGGACCGCTCGGGCAGACGCCGGCCCATCCCGATGATCGAGCGCTACCTCGCCCTCACACGCGCCCTCGGCTGCCCCGACGCCGGGGACACCCTCGAGCTCAAAGTCGCCGCGGCGGACGCTGCGATCGTC